>CABGHH010000021.1 GCA_902158745.1 Candidatus Methanolliviera sp. GoM_asphalt | reverse complement strand
TGAGATAACGATAGCGGGTTCAACGACGATCCATCCGATCGTGGAGAGGATGGCAGACGAATATATGGCGGAACATCCAGATGTCAAAATCTATGTAATGGGAGGAAGTTCAGGATATGGAATAGAGGCAGTGTTGAGTGGCAAGATAGACATAGGATGCGTATCGAGGAAACTCACCGATCAGGAGAGAGCAGAATACTGTCGCTTTCGCTATCCTCCGTTGGTATTAACTCCAATCGCGAGGGACAGCATCGTTCTGATAACGTATCTGGGAAACCCGATCGATGGATTGACAAAAGAAGAGGTAAAGGATATATACGCGGGAAGGATCAAAAATTGGAAAGAATTGGGAGGAGAGGATAAAAAGATCATCTTGATTGGGAGAATTAAGGATTCGGGAACAAAAGATGTCTTCAAAGGAAATATAATGGGTGGAAAAAAATTAACAGGGGAGATCATCGAGAGATCTTCGAACGATGCGGTGATGGATACCGTATTCACAAATAAAGGTGCTATCGGTTACATATCTCTCGGTCACGTCGATCCTAAAAAGGTGGAGGTGTTGGCATTGAGCAGAATAAAACCGAGCATCGAGAGCATCTCAAACGGCAGTTATCCGATCGTCAGGACGTTGTATATAATAACGAAGGGGGAGCCAAAGGGATTGGAAAGGGATTTCATCGATTTTATTTTGAGTAAGAAGGGTCAAAGGATCATTGAAGAGGGGGGATTCGTATCAATATAATACATCTATCCGATATCCACGTCGGATCTCCACATTTTCTTCCTAACGTTCTGGAAGATGTGATTAATGATATAAACGAGATATCACCTGATTTAGTCGTTATTACGGGAGATCTGACAGATTTTGGTTATGTCTTTGAGTATGAGGAGGCGAAGAGGTACATCGATGAGATAGAATGCGAGCGAAAGGTGGTCGTTCCAGGAAATCACGACGCGCGCAATTTGGGGTATCTCCTCTTTGAGGAGTTCTTCGGGAAGCGATTAAAAACGCTCAAGTATAAGAATATAACCGTCGTTGGTGTCGATTCTTCTGAGCCGGACATCGATGAGGGGCACATAGGGAGGGAGAAATATGAATATATCGAGGAGTCGTTTAACGGAGAGAATTTCAAAATATTCGCGCTCCACCATCACCTCCTTCCCGTTCCAATGTGCGGAAGGGAGAGGAACGTTCCAGTGGATGCAGGAGACGTTTTGGAGTTGTTGGATAGGTTAAAGGTAGATCTCGTACTCTGCGGTCATAGACACGTGCCCTGGGTCTGGAGACTGAACAATATGATCATCTTAAATGCTGGAACCACTTGCACGAATAGAACAAAGGGGAGGATCGGACGGTCTTACAACCTAATCGAGCTTGATGAGGGGATGAGGATTTATAGGATCTCTCCAACGGGAGAGAGAAATATGGTAATAGATGAAAAGAGAAGAATGGAGGTGAGGTAAAATGAATAAGAAAAAAATGATCTTTTCGATATTTTTGATCGCAATATTGATCGTTCCCGCGGTTCACTCCGCGGAGGTTTTAACGGTGACAGGATCTTCTACGGTTCTCCCGATTGCAGCAAAGTGTGCCGAGGTCTTCAATGAAAAACAGAGTGATATAATAGTGCAGGTGAGCGGGGGAGGATCCGGACACGGTATCGAGGCGGTCGCGACAGGAAAGGCAGATATAGGAATGGCTTCACGCGAGGTGAAGGATTCCGAGATAAATAAATACGGAGACAGGTTCATCGAAGATACGATCGCGAAGGACGGCGTTGCAGTCGTTGTTAGTTCAGAGATACACAAAAAAGTTCAGAATCTGACGAAAGAGCAGATAAAGATGATATTCGATGGAAAGATCAAAAATTGGAAGGAGGTCGGGGGACCTGACAGAAGGATACTCGTCGTCGTCAGGAAGAGCGGTTCTGGGACGAGAGATACGTTCATGGAGGCGATATTCGGATCGAGCAAGGCGGAGGCGCGAGGTAAGTATATAGAGACGAGCGAAAATTCTGAGATGAAGACGGTGATTACCCAGAGTGATAATGCGATAGGCTATCTTGGACTCGGCTATCTCGGCGGTAAAGAGGTGAAGGCAATCTCGATCGATGGCGTCTTGCCAACGAAAGAGACCGTCAAAGACGGGACGTATCCGATCGCAAGATCGCTCTATCTCTACACGTGGGGGAAGACTTCTTTAAAGGAGGGGAAATTTATCGACTTCATATTGAGTGAAGAGGGTCAAAATATCGTCAAAGAGGAAGGATTCGTATCGGTCAGATGAGAGCGAATTTCAAGAATATAAAGGAGAAACTGATCGAAGATCTATTGTTTATAGCAGCGATCTCTTCGATCGTCGTTATTTTATTCATATTCATCTTCTTGATGAAAGAGGGAGCTTTTGCATTTCTGGAGAACGGCGTCTTCAATTTCATATTTGGAACGAAATGGCGGATGGAGACTGGCACGTATGGAATGGCTCCCCTAATAATTGGCTCTTTACTCGTGACGATCGGTGCGGTTGGATTTGCAATAGTACTCGGCATTCCAAGCGCGATATTCCTCTCCGAGCTTGCACCACCCCGTATTGGAAATATCCTGAAACCGACGGTCGAATTGTTGAACAGCATCCCTTCAATCGTCTATGGATTCATCGGTGTCGTTCTCCTCTTAACCTCTCTTAGAGACACCTTCGATATGATAGATGGCCATTCTTTCCTCGCAGGATCGATCTTACTCGGAGTGATGGCGCTTCCGACGATAATCACGATATCAGACGATGCCATAACGGCCGTTCCAAAAGATCTCAGAGAAGGGAGTATGGCGCTCGGCGCAACGAGATGGCAGACGATCAGGAGGGTTGTTCTTCCATCTGCCATATCCGGTATTATGGCATCTATTCTTCTCGCGATTGGAAGGGTGCTCGGAGAGACGATGGCGATCATGCTCGTCGTAGGATGCGTGGCGAGATTCCCTTCTCCGTTCTTCAATTTTTTTCAGAGTGGAGATACGATGACGGCGAGGATCGCAAGTGAGATGGGGGAGGCGGCGCGTGGTTCTCTCCAGTATCACTCACTCTTTGGGATAGGTGTTCTTCTCTTGATCATCGTGACCGTATTGAACGTGATCGCGGATCTCATACGCGTAAGGATTCAGAAGAAGGTTGGGAGAGGATAATCATGATCGACAAAATTTTATATGCCTTCGGAGCGATCGTTGCGATCTTTGGCTTTTCCTCGCTGATTGGCTACACAAGTATCTCTAACATACCGCTTCTTCTCGTCTTAATTTCTGCTTTCATATTTATCTCCGTTAGCGTTAAAAAGAGAGATGCAAGGTTGATCTTTTCTTCGATCTTTTTACTTGCCTTCTCCTTCTTAATCTTCATAATAAGCCCCGATCTGAAGATACCGCTCGGAGAGTACGCGGCGATCAGAGGAAGTTTCATCATCTCCACATCAACGATCATTCTTGGACTATCTGTGATGAAATCCAGTATAAATATGAGATACGGATTCGACGAGCGTGCAAAAGAGCACATCGCGTTTACATTGATCGGGATCGCGGTCGGAATAGTTCTATACGCCCTCGGTGTCATCCTCTTCCATATCTTCATAAGAGGAGCAGGCGCGATGAGCATCGAATTTCTCACGAATTTTCCTACCGATCTCGGAAGTAAGGGTGGGATATTTCCGTGTATCGTCGGGACTTTCTATCTTGTGATGGGCGCGATGGTGATATCTGTTCTGCTTGGAATTCCCGCCGCGATATACCTCGTTGAATATGCGAGACCGGGTAAGATGACGAGATTGATAGACATCGCGGTGAGCAGTCTGAACGGTGTCCCATCGATCGTCTTTGGACTCTTTGGACTCGCCCTCTTCGTATCGATATTCGGAATATCGCTCTTATCTGGATCGATAATATTGGGTTTGATGAACCTTCCGATAATAATAATGACGGCTGAAGAGGCGTTGAAGGGTGTTCCACAATCTGTAAGGGAGGGGAGTCTGGCGCTCGGCGCAACTCGCTGGCAGACGATCAGGAGGGTTGTTCTTCCAGCTGCCATTCCTGGGATCTTGACGGGTACGATCCTCGCGGTTGGCAGGGCAGCGGGAGAGACCGCTCCAATCATGTGGACTGCCGTCGTCTTCACGGGGGGAGGAATTCCACACTCGATATTAGAACCGGTGATGGCGCTCCCCTATCACCTGCTCGAATTGATCTACCTCCTCGGGTACAAGGACGTCGAGGCGAACGCGTGGGGAACGGCATTCGTCTTGATCTCCCTCGTCTTGGTCGTGAATTTGATCGCGATCATCATAAGAGATAAGTATAAAAAGAAGATGATGTGGTAATATTAGATGGGTATCAATAAACTCAAGAAATTTGCAATCGATCTCTTGATAAGGGTTGCGCTATCCGATAAGAGTGATTTCGAGTTGAAGAGCGCTTGTTATGAAGAACTCTTAAGAAGGAGGAAGATAGATAAAAAAGATCGAAAAAAACTCCTATTGATAAATGCGAGTTCTAAAAAGTTGATAAAGCTGGCAAAGGAGAACGCGATGAGGAATCCAAATATATCAAGGTTGTGTTACGGAGAATTGATATGGAGAGATAAAATAGATGAGATCAGAGGTGTCGTCGAGATAGAGACAGCGCTTCAAAAGTTGGATAAGATCTTAGAAGAGGAGGGATAAATTAAATGTTTCCGCCGGAAATAATAGAGAGTTTGGATAATAAGATTGGATATATGATGGTCGTCAAAGGGCCACCGGGATCCGGGAAGACGACGTTTGCGCTCGAACTCTTGAAAAGATACGTGGATAGGGGGATATACTTCTCGACGAGGACGACCACAGATATGCTGTACGATCAATTTCCGTGGTTAAAAGATGTCATCGATAGAAGAAGGATCGTAGAGGATATACCGGCATCTATCTCTTCTCTCCTCGAGGATGAGATCAAATTTGAATATACGAATAAGGTCGAGTTCGCAAAAGAGATATACGACGCGGTCGATACGGTGGATACACCAGCAATCATCGTTCTAGATAGCCTGGAGGGAATAGAAGGACAAATTGGGGAGGAGGGTTCTTCTTCGACGGAGATGGAGATTCTGAACGTGATGAGGGGGTTAAAGACGAATGCGATCATCGTTTTGGAGAGATCTATCCAGACCTCCATCGATTACCTCGTCGATGGGGTCATCACGATCGATGAAGATGAGATAGATGGGAGAAGAATCAGGGAGATCTGGATAAACAAGATGAGGGGCATAAGAAGGAGGCAGTTCAAATACCTGATGACGCTCGATGGTGGGCGGTTCAGGAGCTTTGAGCCACCCGTCAGCGGATATCATAAAGAATTTGGTAGATTTAACCCAATAAAATCTAATGAAACGTTCTTTTCAACAGGAAACAGAAATTTGGATGGGATAATAGGTGGGTATCTGAGGGGGTCTCACGTATTCATCGATGTCGGCGAGGATGTGAACTACGAGGATTATACGTTATTGTACGGTATGACGGTCAAAAATTTTGTTACGAATGGGGGGAGCGCTGTGGTCGTATCTCCGAATGAATTCACTACTTCTGAACGTTCTCAAGAGGAGAGAGAGAATGAAATATTTTTTATGCAAGACAAAGAGATCATCGGAAGAGATCTAGAGGAACTTTGGGTAGAATCGAACGGAAAGGTATTGGAGATGATGAAGGAGATGAAGATGCCAATATTGATGGTGAACAACTACAATGTGATAGAGAGGGTTTTGGGAACCGATGCGGCGAAGAGATGGATGAATATGACATTGGATATCACTCCACGCCGAGAATCGTTCGTGATAGACGTTGGAAAGAGCACGTCTTTAAATGATGAACTGGGCAGTTTGGCTTGCACACACCTTAAAGTCAAGGAGAGGGACGGATGCACGATATTATATGGAATAACGCCAAAAACAGGGATATATGTGATGGAAAAGAAGTTCTCCGATGAATCTTCAGACTTCGATCTGATCCCGATCTTGTGATAATATGATCATTAATATAAGGGTAAGTGATTTTAATCTATGGTACGGTGAGAACCACGCCTTGAAAGATATAAACATGGAGATCGAGAAGAACAAGGTAACGGCAATCATAGGACCATCAGGATGTGGAAAATCTACATTCATAAGGTCTTTGAACAGAATGAATGACCTTGTCCCATCCTGCATAACAAAAGGAGATATCTTCTTCGATGGAATGAATATATATGAGAAAGATTTGGACGTCTACGTGATTAGAAAGAGGGTTGGGATGGTATTTCAAAAACCGAACCCTTTTCCGATGTCGGTCTATGATAATATATCTTATGGTCCAAGGATTCATGGAGAAAAAAATAAAAAGAAGCTCGATAAAATTGTCGAGTACACGCTGAAGTCTGCGGCACTATGGGATGAAGTAAATGATCGCCTCGATGATCCCGCGCTCGGTCTGAGTGGGGGGCAACAGCAACGACTCTGCATTGCAAGGACACTCACCGTAAAGCCCGATGTGATACTCTTTGACGAGCCGTGTTCGGCTCTTGACCCGATCTCGACCTCGAAGATCGAAGATCTGATAAGGGAACTTAAAGAGAGATATACGATCGTGATCGTGACGCACAATATGCAACAGGCTGCGAGAATCTCCGATTACACCGCTTTCTTCTTGCTAGGGGAGATCATCGAATTTGGGAGTACATTGCAGATATTTGAAAATCCAAATGATAAGAGAACGGAAGATTACATAACGGGAAAATTTGGGTGAATGAAAATGCCAAGGACAGAGTACATCGAAGCGATAAATAAGTTGAAAGAAGAAGTTTTGAAGATGGGAGAGCTATCAAAGAGGTCGGTTCACGGTGGGGTGCAATCCTTGATCGGTAAAGATTTCGATCTTGCATCAAAGATCGTAAGAGAGGATAATAATAGTATAGATATACTCGAACTCGAGATCGAGGAGAAATGTATGGGTCTGATCGCACTTCAACAACCTGTGGCGAAGGATCTGCGAATAATCGGCACGTGCATGAAGATAATCACGGATCTTGATAGACTTTCAAATCTGGGCGTCAACATCGCGAAGATCACGATAAAGATCGGAGATAGGCCGCTCATAAAGCCGCTAATCGATATTCCAAGAATGGGAAAATTGGCGGCCGAGATGCTCGATGATGCGATGGAAGCATTTATGAACGAAGATGTAGAACTAGCGAGAGGATTATCAAAGAAGGAAGAAGAGGCAGATGCGCTCTACGACCAGGTTAGGCGCGAGTTGATCACATTCATGATAGAAGATCCCCACACGATTACGATCGCTTCCGATCTCTCTTTTATAGCGAGATATCTGAAGCGCATCGCGGATCACGCATGCAACATCGCGGCAAGGGTGATATACATGGTCACGGGTGAAAGGGAAAAGGTCGGGTGAATTATCGGTGGAGATCAAAGGCCTTACTTTTGGTTCGATAACGATAGATGGTAAAGAGTATGCAAAAGATGTTGTGATTGATCGTGGAAGAGTGAAGAAGAGGAAGAAAAAAGCATCAAAAAAGTATAAGGAAGAATTTGGAGGACACACGCCATTGACTACAGAAGAGAACATTCCGTGGAGATGCAAGGTTCTTGTCATTGGGAGCGGTCATAATGGGGCACTTCCGATTGAGGAGAATGTGATAAGAGAGGCGAAAGATAGAGAGATAGAACTAAAAGTATTCGATACACCTGATGCTGTTGATTATTTAAAAAAACTAAAAAAATCTGATATTAGAGAGACGAATGCCGTGCTGCACCTAACGTGTTGAAGATGAAAATCTTTAACTCTTTCGCCAAGAAACCCCTTCTGTGAGGGAGGGGTAGTTCACAATATTTGAGGTTCTATGATAGAAACAAACAAAAAAACAGAAAAAATTGACACTATAGATAAAGGGATATCACTGGATGATCCTAATCTATATATAAACCGAGAGTTAAGCTGGATAAAGTTAAACGAGCGCATATTTGAAGAAGCAAATGATAAAACGCATCCGCTTTTGGAGAGAGTTAAGTTTTTGGCAATATGTGGAAGCAACCTCGATGAGTTTTTTATGGTTAGGGTTTCTGGTCTAAAGAGACAACTGTTGAAAGGCGCTCTTAAGGTTCCTCCGGATGGTATGACTCCACAAGAACAACTCACTGCCATAGAAGAGGAGATTAGACCACTTCTAAAGGAATATGAAAAATGCTGGAAAGAGTTGGTTCCAAGTTTATCAAATGAAGGTATAAAGATTGAAAAGGTGAGCGATCTCGAGACAGATCAACGCTTATTTGTCAAAAAATACTTTGAGAGTAAGATTTTCCCGACATTGACGCCACTGGCAATGGATATCGCACATCCATTTCCATTCATATCCAATCTGAGCCAAAACCTTGCCATTATCATCAAGGATCCAGAAAAAGGTGAAAAATATGCGAGGATCAAGATACCCTCTGATATTTTTCCAAGGTTTATTGAGATACCTAATAAAGAATATCCCATGAGTAAATCTAAACTGAAAAAGACGATTACACTTGTTTTTCTCGAAGATATCATCGCATCACATATAGATGCATTATTTCCGGGCTTGCAGATCGCGGCAACATACCCATTTAGGATCACGAGAAATGCAGAGATGAAGATATCACTTGACAAAGCATCAGATCTTCTCATTGCCATAGAGGAGGGTGTAGAGTTCAGAAGGACTGGTTTTCCAATCAGGTTGGAAACTGATAAATCGATACCAGACAAACTAATGAATCTTTTTGTTCGCAATTTTGGGCTTACCAATGATTTCGTATACAGATTTGATGGTCCGCTTGGACTTGTAGATCTATGGGAGATACACGATATCGATAGACCAGATCTTAGGGATTCTCCATTCTTACCATACACCCCTCCTGCCTTTGCCAAAGATCAGAATGTCTTTGCCGCGATAGATAAGAGAGACTGGATTCTCTATTCTCCATATGATAATTTTAATATATTGGTCAACCTGCTGATGCAGGCCGCAGAAGATCCAAATGTATTGGCAATCAAGGCCACTATGTACAGAATTGCCAAAAAATCTCCAATCATAGATGCACTCAAGCATGCCAGAGAGAATGGGAAAGTGGTAGCTGTAATCGTAGAGTTGAAGGCAAAATTTGATGAGGAGACCAACATCAATTGTGCAAAAGATTTGGAGGAAGATGGTGTGCACGTCGTCTATGGACTTGAAGATCTAAAGATACACGCCAAAATATGTCTCATAGTGAAGAAGAAAGGGAACGATATTGTGCGTTACTCGTACATTAGCACCGGCAATTTAAACGTGGATACGATGGGGATCTATGCAGATATAACTTATCTTACTGCCAATCCAGAGATTGGCGAAGAGATTACAGAAGTTTTCAACTTTTTTACTGGATATTCGCGAAAGGATGACTACAAACATCTCATAGTCGCTCCTATGACGCTCAGGAAAGAGATTATGAGGCGTATAAATAGAGAGATAGAGTGCCATAAAAAGACGGAGGATGGTTATATAGCCCTCAAACTCAACAGTCTTGTCGATGAGGGCATAATAAAAGCACTCTACAGAGCTTCCATAGCAGGTGTTAAGATTGATCTCAACGTAAGGGGTCTCTGCAGTCTAAGGCCTAATATAAAAGGTGTGAGTGAAAAGATAAATGTAACATCGATAATCGGACGGTTCCTCGAACACGCTAGGATCTATTATTTTAGGAATGGAGGTGAAGAGGATGTGCTAATAGGTAGCGCAGACATGATGTATAGAAATCTTAATCGCAGGGTTGAGGTCCTCTTGGATGTTCCTGATCCAAAGATCAAGACGGCGATAATCAAGAATATGTTGAATATTCACCTGAAGGATAACGTAAAGGCAAGACGCCTTCTTCCCGATGGGACTTACGAGAGGGTTACCCAGACCTCCGATTCCGACGAGGAGAGATTAAACTCACAAATCTGGTTGACCGAGAATAGAGGAATTTGGCATGATGAAAAGTAAGATGGATAACGCAGATTTTAGCTATTGTATCTTCGGTGCTAATATACTTACGAGACTCCTAAAAGCTCTGGAGAAACAGGTAGAGGGGGTAGAGCAAGGTGATGATATCGAATATGTCCATAAGACGAGGGTTGCCTCACGCAGGATACGGGCGGCAATGCCCATCTTCAAAGACTGTTTTCAAAAGAAGAACTACAAACGATGGAAAACAAAGATAAAAAAGATCACTCAGTCGCTTGGCATGGCTAGAGATGCTGACGTTCAGATCGATTTCATCGGAAAAGAGTTGGAGAAACGCGGCGACGAAGAGATGCAAAAAGGTATCGAGTTTTTACTATTCAGACATAAAGAGATGCGAGACGGTATGCAGCCTGATGTCATCGATACGCTCGACGAAATGAAGAGATCTCGTGTCGTTGAGGAGATGATGGAAGCATGCGAGGATATTATAAAGAGATCAGAAGATAATAAAGCGTCTGGTATTCCACCGGTAGTATATCTAAAGGCGGAAGCAAATATATCGGCAAAGATTAACGATCTTTTAGATATGGAGGGATGTGTCCATCACGAAGAGGAAGTGCTTAAACATCACAAGATGAGGATCGCCGCAAAAAGGTTGCGATACACGATGGAAGTTTTCCAAAAACTCTATCCCAACGAGATCAAAGAAGAGATATCGGTGATCAAGCAACTACAAGACGTACTTGGAGATATGCATGACTGCAATGTCTGGATGGAGCACATTCCAAATTTTATTAAAGAGACGAAAGAAGAAATTCTCTTAGAAGGTGATGGTGGGCGAGTAAAGGAGATAGAAGACGATCTTTTACTCTTCTTGGAGAGGATAAAAGGGAGGCGAAAGTCGCTCTATGCGGATTTTGTCCTGCTTTGGGATGAAAATAAGGAGGGCAAATTCTTCGACCGTCTAAAGGATATAATAAGTCTTTTAGTTCTGCCTCCAGAGGACTATCCGAAGATCGCGATCATCGCAGATGTACATGCCAATCTCCATGCATTAAACGCGGTGATGAAAGATGCAAAGAACCGTGGCGTAGATATCTTTCTCAATGCCGGAGACTTTGTGGGATACGGTGCCTTTCCCGACGAAGTCGTTCAGATACTATCTTCAAGTAATGTCTTAAGCGTTATTGGCAACTACGACCTCAAGGTAATCAGGAAGAGGGAAGCGAAGAAGAGGAAGAAGATTAAGACTGAAAAACAGTTATCCTTTGAGTATGCAGGAAAAAACCTCTCTAAATCCTCTTTAGATTATCTCCGCTCGTTGAATACCGAGATGAGAGTTAAAAGAGGTGAAAAAAGTATGTTAATGGTTCATGGAAGCCCAGAATCAATCGATGAGCATTTGACCCTCGACACCCCCGAAGAGAGGTTAAAAGAGCTTACATCAATTGCCGATGCAGATATTGTCATCTCAGCTCACTCACATCTGCAGTTCTCTCGGAAAGTAGAGGATGTCACATTTATCAACCCCGGGAGCGTTGGAAGACCAGAGCAAGGAGATAGAAGGGCTACATACACAATTTTAGGGAGCAATCCATTTTCTGTTGAGCATATCACGGTAGATTACGATGTAGAGGGCGCTGCCGATGCGATAAGGAAGAGGAAACTTCCTGAGAACTTCGCGCAGATGCTCCTTAAAGGCGTCTCTTTAGATACGATCATCAAAGAGGAAAACGAGAGAAAAAATACAATTGGAAAGGAATTGAAAATCGAAAGGAATATAGAGAAGATACGAAAGATTGCGGCAAAATATGATGTCGATCAAGTGCATTCTGACCAGGTGAGAAAGTTATCACTCAAGATCTTCGACCAGATGAGTGATCTGCATTTATTGGGTGAGGAGGGACGATATTGGTTGGAATGCGCGGCAATTCTTCACGATATAGGTTGGTCCCAAGATCAAAAGGATCATCACAAAGCGTCACTGCGGCTTATTCTCAACGAGGTGGAGTTGCCGTTCACGTCGAGAGAAAGATATATCATTGGAAGCATCGCTCGATACCACCGAAAAGCTCTTCCCAGTAAAGCACATTACAATTTTGCACAACTCAATTCAGGCGATAGAGAGAAAGTTAAAATCCTCTCCTCCATCATAAGAATCGCCGATGGGATAGATGCTTCGCATGCTTCAGTCGTCAAAGATATCGATCTGAAAACCAGCCCAAAAGAGGTGATATTGGGATGTTTAGTATCAGGAAATAGAGATTTAGAGGAGGAGGCCGTTAACAAGAAGAAAGAATTATTCGAGAAGGTCTTCAAAAGGCAACTTACGATAAGATGGATGGGGACACCATATTGGTCATTGATGGCGGTACCAAAAATTCTAAATAATATCTTTCGCAAACGTAAGAATAGTCCTCAAAGAGATATTCCATAAGATTTGTGTCTTCTGATATCAAGCCAAATTTTGCCGTGGATAGATTCCAGAATCGTAAACCCTTTTATACTCCCTCATCCCCTATATGTTCTTTTCTCCATTCATCTATTGGAACTGCATACTTTCTCTCTATCTTATCTCTGTATATTGTATTATACGCACAGAAAGGAATTATTCTTCGCTCCGGGTCTGGCGTAGCGTAGTGTATCACACAGCGCTTAACCCTTTCGATATCGATATTGTAGATGTCTTGAAAGTGCATACTCCCCACGAAGAGAGCAGTCTCATGAAAATCCCCCAAACTTTTATAATCTTGATTTAAAAGCACTTTTTCAAGCAATTTTCTGAATCTTAATGACTTTGGCTTCTTTTCGTTGTCTATGTATCTATACAATATCTCTAACCCCTTCTTAACTGCCCTACCTTTATTGAGAATACCTCCTTTCTTTAGATCATCCGTTATGCCTTCTATCGTCTCAAAAAATTTATCGACATTTACGAATCTGTTGATGGGGATCAGATCATCTGGATCTCCATCATTTACGAATACATACGTTGCCATCCCACAGTGGGGATGCGCGCTGAACTCTATCTGCGGTTTCCCCTTATAGACCTCGACCAATTTGCTTATTGGAACGACACAAGGAACGGGGTAAAAATCCTCCTTTATTATTTTCCCCTCCGTCTGTTCCTCTATATCCTTTGCCAGATCTGGGATGGTGTATCGCTTCTCCTTTCTCTCATCGTGTGTTGCTCGCCCACTAAAAGAGATAGGTTGAAAGTTCACGCCTCTTATAACATCTATATTCATCGCGGCAAATTTTATCATATCTCCAATCTGATGATCATTGAAACCCTTAATTATGGTCGGAACTAGAACTACTCCCTGATCGACCTTCCTGCAATTTTCAATAACTTCTTTCCTTACATCGATGTAAGGTTCGACATCCTTTGTGAGCCCATCGAAGTGAAGATAAACTGTGCTTAAACCTGCGTCTCTCAATCTTTTCACGAAATTTGGATCTTTCATCTTTATCCCATTCGTGGCGAGCTGAACCTGAGAGAAACCCATCTCCTTGGCGGTTCTTATCATATCAAATATATCCTCTTTGAGCGTCGGTTCTCCTCCAGCAAATTGTACTGCCGTGCAAGGTACGGGCTTTTCCTCCCTCAAAGCCGTCAACATCTCCACCACCTGTTCAAACGTCGGCTCATAGACGTATCCCCTCGCGTTGGCATTTGCAAAACAAAAACTGCAGTTCAAGTTACATCTGTTCGTTACATCTATGTTCGCTAAGATGGTACTACTCCGATGTTCTTTGCATAGGCCACAATCGTAAGGGCATCCTTCTTCGATCTTATGATGCGTCTTATCGATCTTCCCATCATAGGCAAACTTCTCCGCCCAAAGGTACATCCCAACATCCGACCAGTAGACGTCTTCAAAATACCCATGTTCGGGACATCTTTTACTGATCATCACCTCTCCATCTTTCTCATAGATGGATGCCTCTACAGGCTTATTACATACTGGACAGAAAGATTTTGTCTTCTTGGGAAGCCCTTTTTGAATGTCGCTCTGATATGTCTTCATATTCTATCGATCTATCAAATGCGATACAATTTAAAAGTTTTTATTAACAGTATAATTTAATCTCTATCGATGAACATATTACATCTGATAATACTGGGTGTCTGGCTCATGCTTCCTGCTTACGTGCCGAACCCCGCAGCGGCACTCTTCGGTGGGGGAA
Source organism: Candidatus Methanolliviera sp. GoM_asphalt (assembly GCA_902158745.1). GTDB lineage: Archaea > Halobacteriota > Methanoliparia > Methanoliparales > Methanoliparaceae > Methanolliviera. The sequence continues at coordinate 1,610 of CABGHH010000021.1, read as the reverse complement.
GACCTATAGATCTTGGAAAGAAGTTAAAAGACGGTTATCGAATATTTGGGGACGGTAAGACGTTTAGGGGACTCATTTCTGGGACTTTATGCGGTATCGCAATTGGATTGATGCAAAACCTTCTCTCTCCAATGATGGGGCTTCCATCTTTCGTCTTGCCCGCACTCGTCTGCCTCTCTTTCGGCGCCCTCTTGGGAGATTTGTGCAAAAGTTTCTTTAAGAGAAGATTCGGTCTTAGGCGCGGAGCTTCTCTTCCAGTTGTGGATCAACTCGATCTCGTCTTTGGCTCATGGCTTTTATGCTTCGTCTTCGTCAGGGAATGGTTTTTATACAACTTCAATCTTCAGATAATTGTAGTTGTGTTAGTAATGACACCACTTCTGCATATATCTATGAATATCATCGGTTATAAGATGGGGGTTAAGAAGGAGCCATGGTAAAAAGAACGGTCAGATGCGTCTTGATCGTGAAGGAAGAAGATCAAAAAAAATTGGATGAGGCGATAGATGAGGGGGAACGTATATACCGTCTGGTTCAGGAAAAGAAGAGGGCAAAAGTAGAAACCTTCTTATCGGACGGTATTAAGGAAAATATGGTCTCGCTGTCAAAGAGGTCCAAATTATCCAGCATTCCTTTGATATTGGATTTCAAAAGAGACTGCCAGCCAGTAATAAAAGAAGATAAGATGAAAAATGAGAAGATATTTATAAAAATTCAATTTTCTCCCGAAGGTGAAGCAACGGGATACCTCTCATTTCAATCAGGAGGGATGGAATATATCTTTGACGCGATGGGGGGCGAGCTCTCGTTTGGGAAGGCAAATTTATACAGAAATGGTACCTATCTATTGGATATAGAGGTTAATAAGAGAGATCCAATGGTGGATAAACCAAAACATGTGGCTGGAATAAGTATTAGAAATTATAAGATATATTTTACGGTTTTTGCTCTGATAGAGAAGAAGTTGATGGAGCCAAGTGTATTAGACTTTTCCACTCTTAAAGATATGAGAAAAAAATTGTTTGAGTTGAAATTTGATGAAATAAACGACGAAGAAATTCTCGAAAAAAAAGATCGAGAAACGATACTCTATATAAGAACACTATCCGAAAGGATGGCAAAGATACTATCAAGATATGGAGATACAATCGCATTTATAGAAAATCCAAGAGATAGGGGTATAGCAGTTTACGAAGGAGATGATACAGAGGAAGAGGTCCCCGGTTGGATGGATATACTGGTGAACAAATTTTTGGAGAGGAGCCTCGAGTGGAACGGGGTGCCGTTGATAGAGATACCATCCGTCGCTGCTATCTTTGAGTGCCCCTTCGGCAGTATGATATGGCAAGATTACAAAAAGATCCTTAAAGAATCTGAGAGAATATTTCCTGAAGACAAAGTAAACGAGGTGGGCTTTAAGATCATCGTTGAGGGGTTGGCGATGCTCCTGTACATGCCGGAAGAGTCCGTGGGAGAAGTAAATCCGTTCGCAGTGTTGAAGTGAACTACTCCACCCTTACGGATGGGGCTTCCTGTATCACTCTTCTCTTTGAGAAGTCCTCAGGCTTAAATTCGGACAGTTCCTGCCCTACACGTTTTAATCCTCTCTT
>CABGHH010000020.1 GCA_902158745.1 Candidatus Methanolliviera sp. GoM_asphalt | reverse complement strand
TGGAATAGGTGATATGACGATTATAGATGCTTTATCAATTGCTTTCGCCCATAAATCGGATAAAAAGTTGGTAGAGAGGGCATACAATCTTCACCCCGATCTTGGAGCCATTGCCAGATCTCTATCTGAAGGAGGTATAGGTAGTCTATCGCCAGAGAAGTTTGGAATGATACCGGGAATACCGGTAAAATCTATGTTAGCGGAGCGTCTCCCCTCAATAGAGGAGATCATGGCTAAGATGCGGGGCTGCGCACTCGAATACAAGTATGATGGCATAAGAATACAGGGACATTTTTTTGACAAGAAGGTGAAGCTCTTCTCAAGGAGACTCGAAGATCTGACAGATCAGTTCCCAGATATAAAAGAAAGTTTAAGGCAGTCCTTTCTCTCAGAAGACGGCATAGTTGAGGGGGAGTGTGTTGCCATGAACACGGACACAGATGAGATGTTGCCCTTCCAGGAAGTATCGCACCGACGCGGCAGAAAGCACGGCATCGTCGAGGCAATTGAAGACTATCCTGTAACGCTCTTTCTCTTCGATTGCCTATACGTGGATGGAAAGGATCTTACAGAGGCAGATTATCTTACGAGAAGAGAGAGATTGGCAGAAATTATAAAACCGTCCGATAAGATAAGGATATCGGATTATCAGATCGTAAAAAACTCGAAAGATTTCGAGCAGTACTTTGAAGAGGCGATACAGAATGGTTGCGAGGGAGTGGTCGCAAAATCCACCGAATCTGTTTATGAGGCGGATGCAAGAGGGTGGAACTGGATAAAATACAAGAGAGAATACAAATCTGAGATGACCGACACGGTGGATCTCGTGGTCATCGGCGCCTTTGCAGGTAGGGGAAGAAGGGCTGGAACTTATGGCGCTTTATTGATGGCATCTTATGACCCAGAAGAGGATAGGTTCGAGACGGTATGCAAGCTCGGTACAGGATTCGACGATGAGACCTTGATCGATCTACCGGAGAGGCTCAGAAGATATAGGATAGAAGAGATGGACAGATCTGTTATATCTAAGATCAAGGCAGATTATTGGTTCACGCCGGCAATCGTGATGGAGGTTCTCGGAGCCGAGATGACGCTTAGTCCGATACATACGTGTGCGTTTGGAGAGATCAGGAAAAATTCCGGTCTTGCAATAAGATTCCCGAGATTCACCGGGAGATGGCGCGACGACAAGGATCCGGGAGATGCAACAACGAAGAGAGAACTTATCGAGATGTATGGGGCGCAGTTAAAGCATATCGAAAAGGATAAACGAACATTTGGTTCGTAAACAACCTTTAGTTTCGGCTTTACATACAACAGAAGCTTAACTAGATGGATCAAGTAATCATTGGAGGAGAAGAATGATGTTAGCAAAAAGGCTTCTGAAGCTATAAATTATAAAAATGATGTATTTACCTGAATTACCGGAAGATCCCGGATGCTATCTCTTTTCAAACGCCGCCGGGGAAATAATCTATATCGGAAAGGCAAAGAACCTGAAGAAGCGTGTATCCAGCTATTTCCAGAGAGGTGAATATGACCAAAAGACAGAAGCACTCCTGCAGAGGATTGCATCGGTGGACTTCATCATCACCGAGACCGAGGTCGAGGCACTGATCTTAGAAAACACCCTCATCAAGAAGCACCAGCCAAAATACAACATCAATCTCAAAGATGCAAAAAATTACGCCTTTATCCAGATTACCGATGATGAATTCCCACGGATCGGGATTGCACGAAGAGTCGAGGGAGACGGAACGTTCTTCGGCCCGTTTGTCTCTGCAAAGGAACGTGATTATCTCTTCTCGGTGGTGAAGAAAACTTTTTATCTGCGGTCATGCCGAAGGATGCCTAAACGGGCATGCTTGCGGTATCATATCGGGTCGTGCAGTGCTCCATGCATCGGGAAGATCAAGAGGGAGGACTATCTAAAAGATGTAAGAAGGGCAGAATCGGTTCTCCGGGGGAAGACCGATGAACTGATCCGCGCTCTGCATGATGAGATGTTGAAGAAGTCTGCAAAGCAGGAGTTTGAGCGGGCGATGGAACTTCGGGAGCAGATCGCCGCCGTCGAGCACCTTAGAGAACGGCAGAAGATGAAACGACAGAAGAGATACAATGAGGATATAATAAACTACGTCATAAGTGATGGAAAGGTCTATCTAATGATCTTCAACGTGTATAAAGGGACGTTGGAAGGGAAGCAGGAGTTTATCTTTGATGAGGACGATGACTTCTTAGAAGAGTTTCTCGTGCAATATTACTCAGAGCACGAACCTCCATCTGAGCTTATCCTGCCCAAAGGGGTCAATGATGCGCTTATATCTTTTCTCTCCCGGAGAAAAGAACGGAAGGTAAGGATCACTTTTCCAAAAAGAGGGGATAAGAAGAAGCTTTTGGATCTTGTGGGAAAGAATGTTGAGATTGGGTTCTTTGGCGACAGGCTCAAACTCAAAGAACTGGAGAAGGCGCTTTTACTGCCAGAGCCGCCTGAGATCATCGAATGCTTTGATATCTCCCATCTTTCAGGGACCTCGATGGTAGGATCTATGGTGCAGTTCCGGAATGGAAAACCCGACAAAAGGAATTACCGTAAGTTCAAGATCAGGAGCGTGGATTGGATTGACGACTTTGCCGCCATTGCCGAGGTGGTGCGGAGGCGATACTTGCGTCTATTGCGGGAGGGCGGCGAATTTCCCGACCTAATCATCATCGACGGAGGAAAAGGACAGCTCTCTTCCGCCCTTGAAGAACTTGAGAAGCTTGAGCTTAAGATTCCACTCGTCGCCATCGCAAAAAGAGAGGAAGAAATCTATGTCCCTAAAGTCAGTTCACCTCTCCTACTTAAGAAAGGCGATAAAGCATCGCTCTTCATTCAGGAGATTAGGGACGAGGCACACCGGTTTGCAATCGCATACAACCGTCTGTTACGCAAGAAAAAGGTGGTGCAATGATACCTTTCTCCCTTGCTGCAGATTTTACGCCCAAGGGCTCACAGCCAGCTGCCATTAGAGAGCTCGTCTCAGGGATTGAGGATTATGAGCAGTTCCAGACACTGTTGGGTGTTACAGGTTCTGGAAAGACATATACAGTTGCAAATGTCATCGAAGAGGTGCAGAAACCGACGCTTGTGATCGCACACAACAAGACGCTTGCTGCCCAGCTCTACAATGAGTTCAAAGAGTTCTTCCCCAAGAACCGGGTGGAGTATTTCGTCTCGTACTATGATTACTATCAGCCAGAGTCCTACATCCCTCAGAAAGACCAGTACATCGAGAAAGATGCCCAGATCAACCCAAAGATAGAGCAGATGCGGCTGGCGACAACTGCCTCTCTGCTCTCGCGGAAGGACGTGATCGTGGTAGCATCGGTCTCCTGTATATATGGGGTAGGCAACCCCAAAAATTTTCGGAATATGGGATTTGAGCTTAAGGTACACGACCAGATATGCAGAAAGGATATCCTCCAGAGGCTGATCGAGATACAGTTCGAAAGAAATGATATGGAACTTATGCCAGGTCGATTTCGGGTTAAAGGAGATACGATAGACCTGATCCCAGGGTATTTCAACGATATTATCAGGATAGAGATGTTTGGGGACGAGATCGATCGGATCATGGAGATTGAGAAGAAGACCGGCAGGAGGAGAGAAGAGATGAGCTACTTCTACATCTTTCCTGCCCGCCACTTTGTAATACCGGAAGAGGAGAAGAAACGGGCGATTAGGTCTATATCAGAGGAGCTTGAAGAGCGGCTGCCAAATCTTGGGATGATTGAAGCTCACCGCCTTCGTAAGCGCACCCTCTACGATATAGAGATGATCGAGGAGACGGGTAGCTGTAAGGGGATTGAGAACTATTCGCGCCACTTTGACGGGCGGGCGCCTGGTGAGAAGACATACTGTCTGCTTGACTACTTTCCAAAAGATTTTATGATGGTAATCGACGAGAGCCATCAGACTATCCCACAGCTAAATGGGATGTATAGAGGGGACTATTCACGCAAGAAGGCGCTGGTAGATTACGGCTTTAGATTACCATCAGCTCTTGATAACCGCCCGCTTAAATTTGATGAGTTTGAGGAGTATATGCGACAGGTGATCTTCGTCTCGGCTACACCAGGCGCGTATGAGCATAATAGTTCTGGTCAGTTGGTAGAACAGATCATCCGTCCGACGGGGCTCGTCGATCCAGAGGTCAAGGTGCGTCCTATAGAGGGGCAGACAGATGACGTGTTGAGGGAGATTCGCCGGACCATAGATAGGGGAGACCGTATCCTCATCACCACACTCACGAAGAGGCTCGCTGAGGAACTGACCGATTATATTGCAGATCAGGGAATCAGGACCAGGTACCTCCACTCAGATATCAAGACGATCGAGCGGACAGAGATCATCCGCCAGCTGCGCCTCGGCAAATTCGACGTGCTCGTTGGGATCAACCTGCTTCGGGAGGGGCTGGACATACCTGAGGTAGGTTTCATCGGCATACTCGATGCCGACAAGGAGGGTTTCTTACGCGATGCCAGAAGCCTGATCCAGATCATTGGGAGAGCTGCCAGAAACGCCAGCTCAACGGTGGTGCTATACGCAGACAAGATGACCGATTCGATTAAGACGGCACTTTTGGAGACTGAAAGGAGGAGAAACATACAGATCGCCTATAACAAAAAGCACCATATTACCCCACAGACGATCATAAAGCCGATCCGGGAGAAGGAGGTTGATATTACCGGGATAAAACACCTTCCAAAGAAGGAGATTCCGAACCTGATCATCGAGCTGGAGAGTGAGATGTATGAAGCGGCGGATAAACTGGACTTTGAGCGTGCAATACAGCTTAGGGATGCGGTGAAGAGGTTGCAGGGGGAGTGTGGGTAATGAGGGAATAGATGGGATAAATAGCCAATTTTCTCAAAGAACTTCCTCTATTTTATCTGATGAACTCTCAAAGAAGAGTAAATATCCAATCTTTCCTGTCATGCTTTACATTTAATCTTTATCAGCTTTACGCTTGGAGCATATATGTCAAAAGAAGGGAAGGCATTCGCCTGCCTCCACTCGACGTATAAAACTAAGGATAGCAAGATGGAATCAAGGATCGTTCCGTGTTTGAAATACGGCGACGTCGTCACCGTACCAAGAAGCATCACGTCGTACGTCGCAACCGAGTATGGCGTGGTGAATTTAAAAGGGAGAAGTTGTGGAGAGAGAGCAAAATTACTGATCTCGATCGCCCACCCAGATTTCAGAGATGAGCTTGAGAGAGAAGCGGAAGAAAAGAATATAATACCGAAAGCTCTCAGAAGAAGAAAGAGATGAATACGAGAATATGCAAAATTTGGGACCGAATTTGGGGTCGAACTTTACAAATAAAGGTGTAAAATGACTGTTAAGATTAGAAGTAGATCTGCTTACTAAAAAATTATTCCACATATATCGCCGGTCTTAGCGGCATCGCCGCATCACTCTTCTTCTTTGGATCGTATTTCGGGAATTCCGCATCGAATACGCTAACTTCACACTCAAACTCGTATGAAATGAAATCTTCGGCTTTCTTCATCGTCTCAAATTCGTCTACCGGAGAGTTTGCCAATATCTTCGCTTCAGCTTGCCCCATCAACCCGACCTCTCTCACCATCTTCTTGGCGAAGCTCGATATCTGCTTGGTATTCGCATGATCTTTAATCACCGTTCTCATGAGTGATCCCATGTCAAGCGCTCCTTTCACCTTCAATTTCAGCGCCGTCTCATAGATATCCCTCTTCCATTCTGGTGCTGTATAGATCACGATCTTTTTTGGCTCGATCTTCGTGACCGCCAGTATCTCCCTTATATCCTCTATCGTATCTCGAAGAAGGTCTTCCTCGATCTCTATCGAATGGTCTATCTTTCTCTCATCCACCTCGGGATATCTTGCAAGGGAGACGAAATTTTGAGGACCTCCGTTCATACGAGACCATATCTCCTCGCAGATGTGGGGGATAAATGGAGCTAAAAGTCTCACCCACAGATCTAAAACATCCCAAAGAACCTTCGGGTTCTCTCCTCTCTTTCTATACCACTTTATATCGTTTAAAATTAGGTAAAAAGCATTTTGTAGTGCTCTTCTCGTCTGAATATTATCCATAGCCTCTCTAACTTCCTTTATCCTCACCTGCATTCTGTGGAGTATCCATCTATCCTGTCTGGATAGATCTTTTTTGCTCTCACGAGAACCTTTTGATCTTTGAATTATATCTTCTGCCAGCCCATAAAACCTTTCAAGTGCCCTCTTTGCATCTTTTACCCTTGAAGATCGCCAATCTGCATCTTGAATGTGTTCAGAATTTCCCAATATGTAGAACCTCGTAACATCAGCCCCGTATTCATCTATCGCCTCCCTCATCGTGAATAAGGGACCTCTTGACTTACTCATCTTTTCTCCTTCCAATGAGACGAACCCATTGACGGCGATCGCCTTCGGCCAATATCTCCGGGGGAATATCGCGACGTGGTGGAAGAGGAAGAAGAGAAGATGATTTGGGACCAGATCCTTTCCAGAAGACCTCAAATCAACCGGATACCAATATTCGAACTCATCCCTGATCTCTTTATGAAGATCGTTCTTTTGCTCTCCTATTCCTAAAAGGACGTAATCGAAGAACTGATCGTCCAATTCTTCTTCTTTTATCCTGCCTTCATTTATGTATTTAGATAGAATATAATAAGCCATATATATCGTCGAGTCTGCAAGGGATTCGATCAACCAGTCCTTGTCCCAGGGAAGCCTCGTTCCAAGTCCCCTCCTCCTTGCACACGCTTTATCTTTGAGCCAATCAACTTTATTCTCAAATTCTTTCCTGTACTCCTCTGGAATGATCTTCATAGAACTTAGACAATCCAGAACTTCATCTTTCCATTCTTTTTTGGAATATGCGAGGAACCACTGGTCTTCAACGAGTTTTACGACGCACTCGGTTCCGCATCTGCAGGTCACAGGTTCGCTCAGCTCATAAAAGATATCTGCCTTACCCTCTTTCAGCATCTCCTTCGTTATGATCTCTTTGACCTCAGATACCTTGTATCCCTTGTATCTTCCGGTGACCTCATTCAAGATTCCATCGTGGAATTCCCTCTTATAAACGATCTTCGTCGCTTTCTCCGCTTTTGGATCCATTTGATCCTTTACTTTTAATTCATCTATAACGGATAGTGCAGGAAAATCACCATATCCTGGAAGATTTAGGAGCTTTATCGGTTCTATCTTTAAAATTAGAACCGAGATCTCTTCTGTAAGATCATAATCACATCTCCCCTCCTTTAAATCTCTTAATGCCAGATAATCATAAGGAGCATGAGCCGGAACGCTCATCACGATCCCACTCCCCTCGTTCGGATCTACGAACGTTGCCGGTAATACTATCACCTCTTCTTCATTCATCGGATTTCTTACATGCCTTCCGATCAATTCCCTCCCTTCGATCTCTCCAATCTTTTCGGGATGTTTATCCGTATGGGAAAGCTTCTCAAAAGCTCTTTCTCCAATCACCCACTCTTCCTCACCTATCTTTGCGATCAGATAGGTAACCCCTGGATTTACCCATATGTTTGTCGCGCCGAATACGGTCTCAGGTCTCAATGTGGCGCAGGGAATGATATACCCATCAAGAGAGAACTTTATCAGCGTATAATCGATGATATTTGCCCCCTCGCCCCTCAATAGATCGTGGTCTTCAACGGGATTTTTACAGTTTGGGCACCACCTCACGGGATGCAAACCTCTTGCAATCAACCCTTTACTTTTAAGTTTTCCAAACTGCCATCTGATGAATTTTTTATAAGGAGGATCCATCGTGGTAAATTTTCTCCTCCAATCGATAGAACAACCCATATCTGATAATGCTATTTCAGATTCCTTTTTAAAATAATTTACAAGCTTTTCCGGCGTATTTAGATCTAACAATATATCTTTTGGAATTTTATGCAGATCATTATAGACCTTTATTGTTCTTTTGTCCCTATCTCTTATCAACTCAGAGAGGCCAACGAGCGGGGTCCCCGTAACGTGGAAAGCCATTGGGAAGAGCACATTATATCCCATCATTCTATTATATCGTGCCAGAACATCTCCTATGACGAATGTCCTTGTGTGCCCGACGTGAAGGTTTCCGTTTAAGTAAGGATAGGGGACGGTGATGAAAAATTTTTCTTTACCGCCTGGCTCCGCCTCGAAGATCTTTTCTTCAAACCAGCTCTTCTGCCACCTCTTCTCGATCTCTTGAATGCTCACTTTGAAAACCCTAAAGGGTTCTTCACTCCCATGTCCTACCGAAGGTAGGACTGTGATTACTGATATATATCTCTTTTTGTTCTTTCTCTTGCTCTTCAAAGATCAAATAGCGGTGGGGGGGACTACTAGGGTTGGGGGTGTCTTTTTCCGCCGTGCTGGTCTCGTTATGTCGGTATCCCAAGATATACCCGACAATAACAATCGACACAACCTTATATACTAGACATTTTGCATAATTACAGAAGACCCATACTCATGACTGATCCAACTCTCATTTGATCAGACAACAAATTCGTTCAAATCAAATCCTGAAGACATCATCGCCCTGAAATTGATCAACCCGGAGACGATCGACGTCATATCGTCGTATCTCTTGAGCCTATTTCTGAATATACTCCCCATAATCTTGAACTTCTTCATCCTTCCGATCGCGTGTTCTACGACCACTCTCGTTCTATTGAGCTTCTTATTGTATCTTTTATCCTTCTTCTCAAAAACTTTACCTCTCTTTCTCTTTGCATGAAAATCAAAGATTTTTGTGTGTCCTGAATATCTTTGGTTTCTTGGAGAGCAAGGTATAACTCATCATATTGTCCCATCCCAAGGAATAAATATGCGTTTAGTGCTATAAAAGGTTAATTATGCAAAAGGTTTATTCATATCATCTCTCATTAATTCTTTATGTTCTTCATCATGCCATATTCTCAAACTTGACATGTTTCTTTCTATCTACCCTAAACGATAAATATATCTGTCGAATCATGAAGACTACTTTTATCAATCTTCTCTTCTAAACTATCTACTCTTTTTGTCGAGCAATTTTGTAACCTCCAAAAATTTTTGACAGAATACGAGATAAATTGTATGTTTTTGCAACGGATAGATAAAATGGTCAAAGTGTCCAAAATGTGGGAGTGAAGAGTTCAAAATATCTCTTCTCGGAGAGTATTCTGTTCAAGATGTAATTGGAGATTGACAATGGAGATTGACAACTTTGAACGGTGATATCAAACCTTTCGACGATCTGAGGCCCATAAGACCAGAGCTGGAGAGACCGACCGTACACAGAGAGATCCCGAGATTTTGAATTTGAGAATAAGAAGTTCTAATCTTGGAAAAATGCCTTTATTAAGACCGAAGATGACATCTGAGTGCACAGCCGTCGACGAGCGTGGAAATGAGCACGTTCTCGCAGCAATGGGTTGGGTGCCGTTTGGAGAATGGAAAGAAGAATTTGTGAGATTTTGAAAAAGCGGAGTAAGAATTGCGAGTTAATTAAAAAAGAGGTGATCTACAAACGATATCTTGAGTATAAGCTCAAAAGGGTGAATGAAGAGATAGAGAGGGTGAAATGAAGGTGAACGATCTTTCTTTCTTAGATCAACCGTGGATCTTAAAGTTCATATTTTATCCCCGCAGGGATCCTCGTAAGTCTTCTGCGAAGAACGCAGAAGACCACTTCATTGAGGTTGAAGATGGAATATCGATCGGATGTCGATTCCACGTAAGAAATCCAGATTGTCCGACGATCATCTATTTCCACGGCAACGGAGAAACGGTTGGAGATTACGACAACATCGCTCCATTCTACAACCGGATGAAGATTAACTTATTCGTCACGGACTATCGCGGATACGGTTTGAGCGGAGGTGAGCCGACGGTCACGAAGATGATCCGAGACGCCCGCGTCATCTTTGACGCGTTAGATGATATAATCGAAGAAGGTGGATACAACAAAGATATCTTTATCATGGGCCGTTCATTGGGGAGTGTTCCCGCGATCGAGTTGGAATCACTCTACCCTACGAGATTTAAGGGAATGATCATAGAAAGTGGTCTTGCAGGAGTATTTTGCCTCTCTACTGGGATGTCCACTTTCTTGCCCGGACTAAACATGAAAATTAACGCCGCGAAGGGGATAGAGGAATTCAATAAGAAGATCGGCGGAATACATCTTCCCACGCTGATAATACATGCACAAAATGACCTTCTTGTACCTCTTATAGCAGGAAGAGAACTCTATGACCGCATCCCCTCCGAGGATAAACGGTTGTTCATCGTACCAAATGCAGATCACAATACGCTGATCGCGGTAGGCGGGGAGAGATATTTCAGGGCGATCGGGGAGTTCGTATTTGGTCACATCTGATCTATATACGTTAGATTGGACTTGCCTTTATATGTTTGTACAGTTCTCTCACTACCTTGATATTTCCAATATCATCTCTCCGTTCGTCCACTGGTGTTTCCAAGATTAATGGCAGCCTTCTAAAGATGCTATGCCTTAACATCGTCTCAAATCCTCCCTCGCCAATCTGTCCCAGTCCTATATGCTCGTGTCGATCCAATCTGGAGTTTAGGCCGCCCTTTGAGTCATTGAGGTGAATGATCTTCAGATGTTCCGTACCAATCATATCGTCCAACTGCCTAATCGTGCCTTCCAGCCCCTCTTCGTTCCTAAGTTCATAACCAGCGGCGAAGGCGTGGCAGGTATCAAGACAGACGCCTATCCTTTCTCTCTCTTCTATATGATCTATGATGTATCCTATATCTTCGAATGTGCCCCCCATGCTGTTCTTTGTCCCGGCGGTATTCTCCAAGAGGATCATCACCTCGTTCTCAACTTCAAAAAGGGCATTATTGATCGCACCGATTATTCTCTGAAAGCCCTTGCCTCTTCCTGTACCAAGATGGCTTCCGAGGTGCGTCACGAGGTATGGGATGCCGAGGGCATTGCAACGAGCAAGTTCGATCATCAGCGATTCTACAGAACGTTGATAGACCTCGTCCTTTGGTGTGGCCAGATTGGGCAGGTACGGCATGTGATCGACGGCAGGGGATATACCATAATCCTCTACTTTCTTTAGGAATCTTTTGGCATCGTCGGACACCAATTCCTTGAACTTCCATCCCCGCGGATTTCTTGAGAAGATCTGAAACGTGTTGCATCCCCTCTCTATAGCTCTATCGGCTGCCTTATCTATCGATCCCGCGATCGAGACGTGTACACCAACCCTCACTTCTTCTTCAGTCATATCTCTACCTCGATCCCAAGGATATTTCTCGCCCCATAAAAGACGTCTCTCGCAATGAGAGAGCATCCCACCGATGCTATATCTCCAAGAGCCGTTATATCCTTCTTCAACAATCCTTTCATCTCATCGATAAACTTTTCATCCTCCGATACAAAACCGCATACGAATATATCTGCATCTGGCACTAGCACTTCCATCGCCGAGGCCTCCATCGCTGTCAAGAGTGAGAGTGATTTGAATGCTTGAAAACCTTCGATTTTCAAACTTGAAAACCTTCGGTTTTCAAATACCAGATCTTTTTTATCAAGGTTCTCTGTATTCAAGAGTGTGAATTTTTTCACCCCTCCAAGACCAAACGCGTCGTTTGCAGATATTTCTCCCCTGTCTGTCTTTCTTATTGCCTCCAGATCGAGGGGACCCTGATAGACGCCGGGAGAGAAGAGGCAGGCGTCCAAGCCGCCGATAATCCTTCCGTCTTTAACGCCCACAGATACCGTGTTTGCCCCGACGTCGCACAATATGAAATTTCTTGAGTGGAATTTTTTAAGTACATAATAACAGTCCCCGATCTTTTCTGGGCTTGCGTGGTGAGAAAAAACCTTAAGACGAGGGTCTATTGGACTTCTTCGGTGGATTCCGGGGAGGACAATCGTCGGGATCTCATGCCCACGAAATAGATCATATATGTGCGTTCCTCCACCGACGTAAGATCCTGCACCGCCATCTTCGAGCAGTCCCCTATTTTCAACGTCCTCTATCCGTTTTATTTTATGTATGCCATCCCCCATAGAATACGTCAATGCCACGAGCTTTATCTTAGATGGATCAATGGATAGGTATCTTTGCATAAGAGATAAAAGCTCGTCAAAAGATATTTTAGAGGCATTCTTCCTATCTAATTCGAAAGTTTTTTCATCATGAGAGGAAAAACGTATGGCTCTGGTGCCATGATCGACGCCGATGAACATATATGCTGATAATTTCAGATCACATATAAAGGGGGGGTCTTTGATATGGAGAAACCGATAAGGCGGTGTGAAGAACACGGGTATTTTAGGGGAGAGAGATGCCAAAGATGCGGTTCAGAAGGAACATTTATTCTCGGGAGAGAGAAGACATATAGACTTGGGCGAGTTGTTTCAGGTAGTTTAAGACATTTTCCGGATGAGATTGGGCTCAAGGTGGATTCAAGCGGTTGGGCAGGCGTTGATGCGCTCTTTCACGCGCTCGAGAAGAGATATGGGTGGATAAAGATGAGACATTTAGTTGGCCTTATCAAGTCTGATGAGAAGGGACGATATGAGATGAGCGGTTCTAAGGTGAGAGCAAGGTATGCCCACTCAATAAATGTCAACTTGGATTATCCTCCAAACAAACTTTCAACGCTCTATTATGGAACAAGTGAAGAAGAGGCGGATATGATCTTGTCAGCCGGATTAAAACCGATAAAACAGAGGTACGTCCATCTGAGCAAGACATACAAGAAGTCCGTTGAAGCCGCAAGCGCACATACCGATAGACCGATAATTCTTAAGATCGATGCTGGGGAGGCACAGAAAGATGAAATAGAGATTATGTCTGCCACCGACGAGATCGCACTCGTCGAAGAGATACCGCCGAAATATATAAAAATAGTATCCGCCAAGGTGGCATAATATTAATAGACAGAAAAGAGGAAGGAGACCAAATGTCATTTGATCTAACATTATTTGCAAAGACCGCTGAAAGGATCAGGGAAAGAGCGCTCAGAGAAAGAAGATTGATAGATAATCCTTCGGATGAAATATTGAGATCTATCGCCGAGAAGGAGCCGGAAGTTAAAAAAACGATGTACGGGAACCTCTCCGCCGAGAGTGAACCCACATCGAGGGCGGCAACTTTTACGAAGAACTCCGTGGATCATCCGTTCGGAGAAGAAGAACTGAAACTTTTGAAACGGTGCGAAGAGGCTTTGGCGAGGGAGAGAATTATCTCCGTGGACAGGGCTGTGGGAAGTATTGGTGATGGTACGACTGTCAGGTTGACCGTTCCGGAAAAGTTTGCCCACGTCGCTTATGGCGGAAAAAATCTCTTTGCCCCAATAAAAGAAAAGATCGAGAGACCGACGTATGAGATGATCATGTTCGCCGACGACGCCTTCGAAGCCAATAAATCAAAGCCGCTCTCAAAGAAAGATATTACGATAAGGTTGGCCATGCTCGATGACGGAAGGGTCATCAAGATTATCAGGAACAGCAATTATATTGGAGAATATAAGAAAGGAGTATTTGCGGCGGAGGATTGGAGTGCAAAAAGAAGGGGAGGAATTTTCCTGCACGCCGGTTGTAGAGAGGACTACCTTCAATCGACACATGGGGATTATCGGACTGTTAGATCACTGCTCATCGCGTTGAGTGCAAATGGGAAGACGACCACAACCTGTAAGATCCTGGCGAGAAAGGAAGGAGAGAAATCATGGCTCATTCAGGACGATGGCGGAACCCTTATGCCCGACGGTTCTTTTCACGGCTTTGAGGCTGGAGGGGTATTCGTAAAGACGGAGGGTGTAAATCCGGGGGATCAGACCGAGATATTCTATGGTCTATTGAAAAAGGAAACGTTGTGTGAAAATGTCTATGTGGGGGAAGACGGAGAATTTGACTTTTATAATTTCGAAAGAACGTCGAACGGAAGGGCGGTTATATGCAGAAAAGATTTTATGCACGCGAGTCCATACATCAACGTACCTCGGATCGATAACATCATTCTAATCACGAGGGGGGCACTGATACCTGCAATATCCAAATTGAACCTCGAGCAGGCGGCAGCTCTGATGGTCTTGGGGCAGTCGATGGAGTCCTCGGCCGGCGATCCTGAAGAGGCTGGAAAGATCAAAAGCGTCTTCTTCTACGATCCCTTCGCGGCAGGTGACAGAGGAGAACACGCGAATAGGCTTTATGAGATATTACGAAGCCTTCCCCACGTGAATTACTACCTGCTAAACACGGGTGGGATAGGTAGGGGAGACACATATAGAGACATAGCATTGGGTCATACGATGAGCATATTGAATTCTCTGTTGAGATATGGTTTGGAGGATTGGACAGACTCTTCCACGGGTTTTAAGGTCCCAAGATCTGTGAGGGACGTGGATGATGTCTACTTTCATCCGGAGAAACTTTATTCGAGAAGGGAATTTGAGGAAGAACAGAAGAAACTCAATGAAATTAGAAGAGAGACCATCGGGCATATTGAAGGTTTACACCCAGATATAAGGGGTGTTTTTAGCAAGGAATCATGATCTATCTCTGATTAATCGAAAGATAAAAAAAGGAAAGACTAAGTTCTTATGTTGTAATAAGCGTAGTTCATCGTTATCGCTATCCAAGTCGTTATAAATAAAACGACTATTGAGCCGATGACCATCAACAAAGTGGATATATAGTTTGCAGCTCCCAGATACATCGGTAATCCTATGAAAACTCCATAAATGGCATAGATGATGGCGGTCGGTATCAAAATTATCAAGAGTGTGAACAGATAATTCTTCTTTGTCACTTCTATGGATCTTCTAAATCCTGCCACCGCCTTCATATCGTCCATTAGTATTGCAGGAATTATATAATAAAAGAAGACGGTAAGTAAGACAGCCACAATAATCATAGCAATTATCATACCGATTATCGCGGCAGGACTCTGCGTGTATACGAATAATAAGGTCAAAGGAATCGTTATGGCGAGAATGACAGCCACTATGACCAATGCTGCAAGCAAAATAGCACCGAGAAGAGACCAGAATTTATGGTATGAAAAATGAAGTGAGTCTTTAAGATTTAATTCCCTCTTCTCTATATGGTCCCTGACCATCGAGGGATACATACCATAGACGAGAAGATCCAACACTATCATAATTGCATATAATACAAAAAACGCCGGAAGGAACCACGTCGGTAAAGTTCCGAGTGCTAAAAGATTAAAAACAGCCGATAACACGACCACTATTATCATCGGCAATAGAAATATCGGCTTCTCCCCCAATATCTTAAAGGAACCGAAAAGGGCTTCTCTAGCTTTCATGAGGATAAATTTAACATTACACTATTTAACCTTTTCATGAGATGCAAAGACGCTCATTTAAAGAGTACAAGAAAAATCAAAAATCGCTATGGAACCAAAAAATTACAATCGTAAATTTTAACTTGAGTTGGAGAAAGGATCATATGCCAACAAAGAAAGGGGAAAAGTGGTATGATTGAGTAGAAGGATAATTGAGAAAATACCAGAGAATATGGCTTCTATCTATGAGAAGGCTACCAGAATGGTGATAGAAAGCTACTATAGTCGGGTGGCTGAAGAGATCGTATCGAATCTGAAATATGATACCATTCTGGATCTGGGCACCGGGCCTGGGTATCTCCCAATCGAGATAGCCAAAAGATCTCCATCTGTCAAAGTTGATGGCATTGATTTAACTCGCGAGCTTATACATATAGCACAAGAAAATGCGGTGAAAACAAGTGTCGCTGATAGAGTGCATTTTGAGGTTTTAG
>CABGHH010000019.1 GCA_902158745.1 Candidatus Methanolliviera sp. GoM_asphalt | reverse complement strand
TTCTTCGATTGGGGTAAGGGAGCGGATGCTGTTGAGGAAGGTCAGACGGATATCGGTGGAAGGCCTGTCGTAAATCCGGATGGTGGACTGATGGGTAAGGGCCATCCGATAGGTGCAACAGGTGCGGCTCAGGTCCACACGATCGTCGAGGAGATGAAGGGTAGAGCTCCTAAAGGAAATCAGGTCGATCCCGTTCCGGAGATCGGAATGACGGATACGCTTGGTGGAGGCTTCAACACGCTGGCACATTTAATACTTGGGAGATCAAGGAGGTAAATAAATGAAGGAATATTATATCTTGACGGCAAAGGATTTCTACGATGGGTTGAAAGAGGATAAGATTCTCGGATTGAGGTGCAAGGAATGCGGACAGATAACATGCCCTCCCTTGCCTACATGTCAGTGGTGTGGATCAAAAGATCTGGAGAAGACGGAATTAAGCGGAATGGGAGAGATACTGACCTTTACGCTCATCGACGTATCGCCGGAAGGATTTGAGCCACACTATATCATCTGTATGGTAAAACTGGATGAGGGGCCAACGATCATGGGAAGGCTCGATTATGATGCGGAGAAGGCCACGGTGAAGAATGAAAGATCTCAAGAACTGATCGGAATGAAGGTGAAAGCAAGTCATGTTGTTCTTCCTGCGGATGTATATTCAGGAGGAGAGAAGATTGTTCCATTATTTAAGGCGTTATAAAAAAATAAAGAGAGGAGGTTTGAAGAATGGAAATAAAGAAGGTTTGCATTGTCGGTACCGGTGTGATGGGTAACGGCATAACGCAGGTCTGCGCACAGGCAGGGTACGAGACATCCGTCGTGGATTTGAGCGATGCTCTCCTCAAAAGGGCTTTAGAAAACATTAAAAAAAGCCTATCGAAGTTCGTGGAGAAGGGTAAAATCACACAAGATAAGATGGATGAGACCATCGGGAGAATAAAGCCGACGACAGATATAAAAGATGGCGCAAAAGATGCCGACTTCGTCATCGAGGCAGTCTTCGAAAGAAGTGATGTAAAGAAAGGTGTGTTAAAACAACTCGACGAGATATCTCCATCGAATACGATTCTCGCGAGCAATACTTCTACGATACCAATTTCTCTGCTTGGATCGGCGACGAAACGCCCCGACAAAGTTATAGGTACGCACTTCATGAATCCTGTGCCATTGATGCGCGGCGTTGAGATTATCAAATCTGTTGTGACGTCCGAAGAGACGTTGAATACTTCGCTGGACTTCATCCACTCGCTAGGCAAGGAGACTGCAGTCGTTAAAGACTCGCCAGGCTTTGTGACGAACAGACTTATGCCTCTAGTTCTCAACGAGGCGGCAAAGATGTATGAAGAGGGGCTTTCTACCGTAGAAGATGCGGATAAGATCGTGAGGCTTTCGTTCAACTGGCCAATGGGGCCTTTTCAGCTCCTCGACCTGATCGGCATCGATACAATCTGCGATATCCTCGAGGCAATTTACATAGAGACTGGCTGGGAGAGATACAAGCCCGCACCTGTAATCAGGCGGATGAGAGAGGTTGGATGGACTGGAAGAAAGACGAAGAAAGGTTTCTATGAGTACAAGTGATGGATATGCCTTATGAGACAATAGTATATGAAAAGAAACCACCAATTGCCAAGATCACGTTGAACAGACCGGATGTGTTAAACGCGGTGAACGAGCAGATGCTCTTTGAACTCGGAGATGTTTTGGAGGATATAGAGAAGGATGATGATATAAAGGTGGCCATCATCACCGGAACAGGGAGGGCGTTTGGCGCCGGCGCTGATATCATGATGTTCAAAGGTAAGAGCTATCTCGATGTCAGGAAGAAGGTGATCGAGAGAGGAAAGAGGACCCTTGCAAAGATGGAAGAGATGGGTAAACCGTTCATCGCCGCTTTGAACGGTCTAACGCTCGGTGGAGGGTGCGAGATTGCAATGGCGTGCGATATTCGGATAGCATCTGAAAAGGCAAAATTTGGGCAGCCAGAGATAAATCTTGGTTTGACACCAGGATGGGGTGGCACACAGCGTTTGACAAGACTCGTCGGAAAGGGAATGGCGAAGAAGATAGATCTAACGGGTGATATGATCGATGCGGATGAGGCGAAGGCAATCGGGCTGGTCGATGAGGTAGTGCCCGCTGAGAAGCTGGAAGATTCTGCAGAAAAATTGGCAGAAAAATTGGCATCCAAGCCTCCTATAGCCGTAAGATGTATGCTGGATGCGATAAACAAGGGATTAGAGATGCCTTTGCGAGAGGCTCTCTCTTTCGAGACGGATGAGTTTTTGATCTCTTTTGCATCGGAAGATGCGAAAGAAGGAATATCCGCGTTTATAGAGAAGAGAAAAGCCACGTTCAAGGGGAAATAAGATGGATTTTGGGCTGACCGAGGAAGAGAAGGATATCAGAGGGGCCGCGAGAGAGTTCGCAGAGAAGGAATTTCCTGATAGGGCGAGAGAATGCGATTTAAATGATGAATTTCCAAGAGATATATGGAAGAAGGCATGTGATCTAGGTTTCGTTGCCACTTATATCCCAGAAGAGTACAACGGCGCAGGAATCGGTTATATGGGCACGTGCATCATCGTGGAGGAGTGTACAAGGGTCGATCCAGGGATTGGAGGTATTCCGATGATGGTCGCTCTTGGATCCGAGGTCGTCATGTTATACGGGACAGAAGAACAGAAGAAGAAATATCTCTCGAAGATACCTACCGGAGAGAATATCTGCTGTTTTGCCGTCACAGAACCAGATGCAGGAAGCGACGTTGCAGGGATAAAAACGACTGCCGTCAAGGATGGAGATGAATGGGTTTTGAATGGAAGTAAGATGTTCATCACGAACGGAACGATCGCGGACTGGGGGGTATTTCTAGCGATAACGGATCCTGATGAGAAAAAGGTTCACAGAAGGTTCAGCACCTTCATCGTCGATATGGACACAGAAGGAGTGAATGCCACGAAGATACGTGGTAAAATGGGGCTTAAGGCATCTGATACGGCAGATATCTCTTTGAGTGATGTGAGGGTTCCAGAGAAAAATCTCCTGGGAGAGAGAAAGAAAGGATTCTACAACGTGATGGGGTTTTTTGATAGGAGTAGGGTGTATATCGGGGCGATGGGAGTCGGCATTGCACAGGGGGCACTCGATCTTGCCCTTAAATATGTGAAGGAGAGGAAGACATTTGGCAGACCGCTTGCATCCAATCAGGGGATACAATTCGAGCTCGCAGATATGAAGACGAGGGTCGAGGCGTCGAGGAACTTGATCTATAAAGGTGCCTGGCAGACGGACAACGGCATCGAAAATCCGATGGATGTCGCGATAGCAAAATGGTATGCTTGCGAATCCGCGGTGAAAAACTGTGATCAGTCCCTCCAGATGCATGGAGGCTATGGATATATAGATGAGTACGATATAGAGAGGTTTTACCGGGCGGCAAAAGTCACAGAGATCTTTGAAGGTGCAAAACAGATAGAAAAGATGATAATTGCGAGAGGGCTTCTCGCATAATTTTTTTATTTTTTCATGGTAGAACTATCTTTGACTATATTCTTCCCATTCCTTCCTCTTCAACTCTCCCCTTTTTATCTTTCTGCTTATTATCTTTAGTAATATCTTCTACATATTCAATTTTCCTGGGGTATTTGTGAGGAGCAGTAACCTTCTTGACATGATCTTGAAGATCCTTGGTGAGATCCTCTGATGGTTTATGATCCGTGGCCAAGAATAACAAATGCCTTGATCACTCCCCCCCTAGTTGGATCGGGACTGGCCACTTACCGCCGCCTCGACGATGGCAGGATGCTCCACCAGGGCACTTTCAACCTAAAATGGCTCAATACGATATCCTGAGGAGAGGATCACATCATCCCCCCTCCCTACAAACCAGAAATAGCCCTCTTCATCACGGTAGGCTCTATCACCCGTGAAATACCAATCTCCTCTAAATACTTCCTTCATCTCCTCCCGTTCTTTCCAGTAGTTTTTATAGTTAAAAACTAAACATTTAGGTCGTGTACGTCGCTCGTTGAATAGGCACTCTGAATGTGAATAGCTCTTCTAGCGACCATATATGATCGATAAGCCCCTCTGCCATTGCTAGATTATCTACTCTTATCATCCCATAACTTTATGGGCCCCCCATAAATTTTCGGCAGACGTCGAAACAAATTTATTATACGAGAACATGAACCTATCCAAAATATAATAAGGAGTACTATTATGAGAGATGGCATGACGTTGATGGTCGATTTAAGATCGGGAAGCATTCATACCAAGAAAGATGAAGGGGAGAGAGAGTATCTCGGCGGAGGTCTCGGGGCATACATGCTCAACAAACATATAAGGGGTGATGTGGACGCGATTGGACCTGAGAATGTTTTGATAATAACGAGCGGTCCGTTCGCTGGCCTACCCATACCAGCCGCCAGCGGCATTGGAATATTCTCAAAATCCCCCTTAACGGGCTATTTTGGGGAAGATTATCTATTTGGGGCATTTGGAAATCAGATGAGTCGGACCGGATACGCGTCTATTGTAATCAGAGGCGTTTCGGAGAGGCCGGTTTACTTATATATAGATGATGGGGTCTGCACCATAAAAAGAGCAGATGAACTGCTGGGATTAAGCCCGTGGAAAACCGAGGAGAAGATTAAAGAGGCGATGAACGATCAATCTTTGGGCGTGATCTCTATTGGTCAAGCAGGAGAAAATAAGGTGAGATACGCCACAATATACGGCGATTTCCAGTATTCTGGATCTGGGCTTGGGGCAGTGATGGGATCGAAGAGATTAAAAGCGATAGCGATAAAGGGGTCTAATGATATAAGACCCAAAGATCCCGCCACAATTTTGGAGATGTATAAGATGCTCTCTAAAAAGATGGAAGAATCCTTTGTGGATGATCTGGATTGGGCTTACGATGCGAGGGGTAAACTTCCGGCGAATAATTTTAAGGGAGTTTCTTCTGATTCTAATGTGAAAAAGCTAATAGGCGGTTTAAAGGAGCGCGAACTCAAGAAGGTATCATTTCAGCATTGTCCGGTGGCATGTAAGACGCTATGCCAATCTGATGGTATAGTATCGCCAATTACGATCGGTGGGATTTCGATAGGACTCTTAAATGGCATATACGACCCCGATACGGTCATAAAAGCAGAATATCTCTGCCACACATTAGGTATGGATCCTCGTTCGGTGGCCGTGGTCGCAGCATTTGCCAACGAACTGAAGGAGAGAGGAGATGAGATAGGGTTTGAGGTGGGGTTTGGGAAGAAAGAAGAGCTTCTAAAATTCATAGAGGAGATTTCCAAGGGCAAAAGCATATTCTCTGAAGGCGTAAAAGCTGCGGCGAAGAAATTTGGTGCGGAGAATAGTGCCATGCATTCAAAAGGGGCAGAATTAAGCATAGATACGTTCACAGACGAGAATATTGCCTTTGGAACGGCGATCTCTCATAGCGGATCATACCATGGGGGAAAAGATTATGACACATCTAATCTCCTAAGTGTGATGATGGTATATCCGAAGGCATACAACGCATATTCCAAGGAGGATCTCTATCGGCTGTACGCAGCTGTTGGTAGAGAAACGGATGGCGGGAGACTCGGCGAGATGAAAGATAAAATAAACGACATCAAAAGAGAGTTCAATATAAGGCAGGGCTGGAGGATGGATGATGACACCCTCCCACAGAGGATCATGGAAAATTTTTTCGAAGAAGACGTGTTTTTACAGAAGAGATTGGATTATTATCGTTCTATGGGATGGGCTGAAGAAGGTTCCAAAAGATGAGAGAGTGATGTAAATTGGTCAAATTTATATTTTCAGATACGGATAGATGTATCGGGTGCGGACTATGTGAGATTATATGTTCTTGGCATAAAGAAGGCGTCTTTAACCCGCTCAAATCGAGGATAAGAACGGTTCGTCTGGGATTTGCAGATATCGCCGCGGCATGCAGGATGTGTGAAGAGCCTCCTTGTGTACCACAGTGTCCGAGTAGGGCTCTAACCCAACGAGAAGATGGAGTCATCGAGGTGGATGAAGAGAAATGTGATGGATGTGGCTGGTGCGCAGAGGTTTGCCCCTATGGTGCCATAAATATTCACCCTAAAAAGACGGCACTGATATGCGATATGTGCGGTGGTGACCCGGAATGTGTGAAGGCGTGTCCAACGGATGCACTGATCATGGTGAGTCAAGAAGAGGTACCAAAATATCTTAGAAAAGACCTGATGGAGATAGAATTGGGAGAGATTTAAATGTCTGACCTATTACTGCCAAAAGAGAAATTGATGAACGAGACGTTGAACTTCTGCTATAAGTGTGGAGAATGCACGAGCGTATGCCCCGTATCGGATAGTGGATTTAAGCCTCACGACTTCATCGCAAAACTATCAATGGGTATGGCAAACGAAGCATACGCGTGGAGGTGTCTTACATGCAGGACATGCATGGAGGTATGCCCACAGGGCGTAGAGATACCAGAGATCGTAAGGGAGTTGCGGGGAGAGAACGTACCCGTAGCACATAAGGGTATATTCCAGAGTCTCTACCATCTAGATGCAGAGAACGCTCCCCTAGTTAATCGGGAAGAATGGTTAAAGAATAATACAAAAGAAGGTAAATACAGTGAAGAGGGAGACACACTCTTCTTCATAGGATGCCTTCCCGTGTGGGATCTCTATTTTGAGGATCTTGGATTCGATGGGGGTGAGATATTCGATTCCGCCCTAATACTTCTGAATAAGGCAGGAATAGTCCCCCGTGTAATAAACGATGAACTCTGCTGTGGACACGATGCACGCTGGGCTGGAGACAACGAGACATTCGAGAGGCTTAAGGAGTTAAACGAGAAGAAATTTAAGGATCTTGGAATAAAGAGGATCGTAACGGTCTGCCCAGAGTGTGCAAAGACACTGAAACAGGATTATGACCTCGATATAGAGATCAATCACATCTCTGAATTGCTGGGTGATCTCTCATTCAAAAAGATAGATAAACCCCTGACCTATCAGGACTCCTGCAGGATGGGCAGATACTTAAGACTCTTCGATGAGCCGAGGGAGATCCTTACAAAGATCGGTGATCTTACAGAGATGGAGAGAAATAGGGAGTTTGCTCTATGTTGCGGCGTGAGCGCGTGGGTATCATGCGATCCATTCTCGAAGAGAATCAGATACGATCGGCTTGACGAGGCAGAGAGAACTGCTGAAGGTGGCTATCTCGTCACTCCTTGCCAGAAATGTCAGATACACTTTAAATGTGCGATGAACGAGGGAGTGAAGGATTATAAATTGGAAGTGATAGATCTGGTCACTCTTGCGAGAAGACAGATGGAGTGATTGCAAATTTAAAAATCGGGGATCTTAAATGGACAAAAA
Source organism: Candidatus Methanolliviera sp. GoM_asphalt (assembly GCA_902158745.1). Classification (GTDB taxonomy): domain Archaea; phylum Halobacteriota; class Methanoliparia; order Methanoliparales; family Methanoliparaceae; genus Methanolliviera. The sequence continues at coordinate 8,495 of CABGHH010000019.1, read as the reverse complement.
AAGGATGAGCGGCTCGGTCTTGGTCATAGGTGGAGGAATCGCCGGGATGGCGGCATCTCTGGATCTGGCGGATATGGGTTACAAGACATATATCATCGAGAAGACGCCATCTATCGGCGGAACGATGTCTCAACTTGACAAAACATTTCCGACGCTGGACTGTGCAATGTGTACGATGGCACCGAGGATGGTGGATATATCAAGGCATCCAAACATCGAGATCATTCCGTATGCCGAGGTAGAAGAGGTGGACGGGGATATTGGAAACTTCAACGTGAAGATAAGAAAGATGATGAGCAGGGTGAACGATAATTGTATCGGCTGTGGCAGTTGCTCGGAAGTCTGTCCGGTTGAAGTTCCTAATGAATACGACGAGAGAAGTGGTCTGAGAAAGGCAATTTATTCTCCTTTCCCCCAGGCGGTTCCGAAGAGATACGTAATAGATACGGAACATTGTATAAGATGTTATAAGTGTGTGGAGGCGAGCGAGGGGAAAAATTGTATCGATTTCAGTATAAAAGACGAGATCGTCGAGCTCGAGGTTGGTGCCGTCATAGCCGTGCCTGGGTTCGATCTTTGGGATCCATCATTGAGACCAGAATTGGGGTATGGGGAATATCCAAATGTTCTGACAGGGATAGAGTTTGAACGTCTCATAAACGCTTCAGGGTTCACCGGCGGGGAGATCTATCGATCTGATAATGAAAAAACCCCGAAGAAGATCGCTTTTATACAGTGTGTTGGAAGCAGAGATGTTAAAGCAGGACAGCCCTACTGCTCGAGGGTCTGCTGTATGTATGCGGTGAAGCAGTGCGTTCTCGTGAAGGATCATCATCCTGAGATCGATTGTGCGGTATTCTACATGGATTTGAGGGCATTCGGGAAGGGGCAGGAAGAGTTTTACAACCGGGCAAAGGATGAATACGGCATCAGGTTCATCAGGGGAAACCCAGGGGAGATATATCAGGCTGGAACCGATCTCGTCGTGAGATTTGAAGATACGACGGCGAGCGAGCCTAAGGAAGAGAAGTTTGACATGGTAATCCTTGCAAATGCGATAAAGCCCAAGAATGAGATGTTGGCAGATATGCTCGGCGTGGAACTCGATGAAGACGGATTCGTGCAAGAGCAAGAGAACAATCCGATCTTGACCTCGAGGAAGGGGGTTTATGTCGCAGGTGTTGCACAGGCACCGAGGGATATTACGGATACCGTTGCAACGGCAAGTGGTGCTGCAGCTTTGGCAGCAGCAGATCTGGCATCTGTCAGAGGAACCCAGGCAAAAGAGAAGGAATTTCCACCAGAATTTGACGTTTCAGGGCAGGAACCGAGAATAGGCGTCTTTATCTGTCACTGTGGAACGAACATCGCATCAACGGTAAACGTAGAAGAAGTAAGAGATTATATCAAAACACTTCCAGACGTCGTATTCTGTGATGACGTGATGTATGCCTGTGCTGAAGATTCCTGTACGAGAATACCAGAGGTGATAAAAGAATACAAATTAAATAGATTCATCGTCGCCTCCTGCACGCCGAGAACGCACGAGCCATTATTCAGGGAAACATGCCAGGGTGCAGGCATGAACCCTTACCTCTTTGAGTTCGCAAACATAAGGGAGAACTGTTCATGGGTCCATCACAATTATCCAAAAGAAGCAACAGAGAAGGCAAAGGAGATAATCAGGGCTTCTGTGGCAAGGGCGAGGTTACTGGAACCACAACAACCGGGCAAGATAAGGGTAACACAACGGGCAATGGTCGTCGGCGGTGGCGTCTCGGGGATGGAGGCGGCCTATCGGATCGCAAGACTCGGATTTGGGGTAGTTCTGGTGGAGAAAGAGAAGGAGTTGGGCGGTCTTTTGAGAAGAATGCACCACATGTTCCCCGATATGGATCCAAAGGAAATCTTAGATGAGAAGATAAGTAAGATCGAGGGAGAAGGAAAGATAGAGGTACATCTCGAGACAAAGGTCGAGGGTTTAAGCGGATTTGTCGGGAACTTTGGCGTGAACTTATCGGATGGTGCGGAGACGAAGGTCGGTGCGATCGTTATAGCGGCCGGATGCGATGAATGGAAACCAGACATCTATGGGTATGGACAGAAAGATGTCTATACACAACTCGAACTTCAGGAATTGATCGCAAACGACGGATTAAAAGATGGTGAAACGGTTGTGATGATCCAATGCGTCGGAAGCAGGGAGAAAGAGAGCAGGGAATATTGTTCGAGGGTCTGTTGCAGTGAGGCGATCAAGAACGCTCTCGATGTCAAGAAGAATTATCCAAATTCTGATATCTATATTCTCTATAGAGACATCAGAACGTTCGCGAAGGGAGCGGAGGAGATGTACAGGGATGCTGGTCTTAATAGGATACATTTCATAAGGTACGATATCGATGTGAAGAGACCAAATGTGGATAAGAATAACGTGGTGCATATCTATGATACACTTCTTCAGGAGGATAAGGAGATAAAGGCGGATAGAGTGATCCTCTCTTCAGCCACAGTTCCAGGCGAGGGATTTGAAGAGTTATCAAAGATGTTCGTACTACCGCTCGGGCAGGACGGATTCTTTTTGGAGGCACATTTGAAGCTCCGACCGTTGGACTTCACATCGGATGGTTTCTTCCTCTGCGGAACTGCACAGAGTCCAAAGGACTATATGGATAATATGGCACAGGCGGTTGGAGTATCCGCGAGGGTTGGGAGGCTTCTCGCAAAGAAGGAGATGGAGACAGAAGCAGCTATATCGGTCGTAAACGAAGAACTTTGTATCGGGTGCGGAAGGTGCACGAAGGTATGTCCTTATGGCGCGGCGAATCTCGTTCAGAGAGGGTTTGGTGTCTTTAAAGCAAATGTCAATAGTGCTTTATGTAAGGGTTGTGGTGCATGTGCGGCAGAATGCCCCACCGGTGCGATGGAGGCGAGACACTTCAACGATGAGGAGCTGTATGCGGTGATCGATTCTATCCTTCAGGAGGTATAATATGTGGGCCGAAGAGAGAGAAGAAAATTTTGAGCCGAAGATAATCGCTTTCATCTGTAATTGGTGTACGTACGCGGCGGCAGACCTTGCAGGGGTTTCTAGAATTCAGTATCTTCCAAATGTGAGGATAATAAGGGTTATGTGTTCTGGAAGGGTCGATCCCTCTTTTATCGTGAGAGCATTTTTGGAGGGGGCGGACGGCGTTCTCGTCTCGGGTTGTTGGCCAGGGGATTGCCATTACGTCTCTGGAAATGAAGAGGCAAAGCGAAGAATGGATTTTCTTGAGAAGATCTTGCCTATGGCGGGGATAAACCCTAAACGATTCAAATTGCAATGGGTCTCTGCGTCCGAAGGGAAAGCGTGGGCCGAGAGCGTCGATTCGATGGTCGAGCAGGTGAAAGAGGCTTATATAGAAGATAAGAAGAAGATTGAGGGTTTAAAAAATATTCCAGCGGCAACTGCATAAGTTCAACGTTTCCGTTCCCAATGGAATCATAAAGATGATGAGAGAGGATTATAAAGGTCGTCATGACCTGTTTAGCTTCTGACAAATTAGAATGGCAGAATCACATTAGGAACAAAAAGATCTCTCTCCAGCATATCTAAAGCCCAATCCCACTCCTGAGCGTCTTTGCTCTCATAATTTCTAGATCTTTCTTATCCTCATCATTCAATCCGCAACCCTCAAATTATCGAGCTTTCAATAAGATATTGAAGTTTATCGATCCAATTTCTTCTATGGGCATTCTCTTTGACGCATCTAAGATCTCGATGGAGATGACCTTACCGTCATCTGTGTAATCGATGATCATCCCTTCAGATATCTCCTTGCTGATCTCATATTTACCCTCTTGAAAGACGATATTCATCGCATCACAATCGGGATCATACGTTATCTTCACTTTTTATACTCCCTTATCACGATACAATAATCTCCTTTTGCGTGGTTACTAAAAATTATTCTTATCGACCACCCGGATCATTTAAGTTTAGATATAAAATCTCCTCTTTCTATTCTTGCCTGCTTTATTATAGCCATTAAAGTCCCCTTTGCCAGTTCTTTATGATTTGGAACGGTTTAGGGCATTAATAACTTCTTTAGCTGATAATATCGGTAGTTTCTGCATAAGGAACATTGATCTCCAAGAGTTTAGTTTTATCTCTTGGTATGAGTTCCATAAGTGCCTTATAATGCCCTTCTAACCCCTTCTTTAAATTTTCTATCGCCTCTTTCTCTGTTATTCCCTGGTCTGCCACATTTGTAAATAAGTCCACGGCTACGACATATTTGCCATCTCTATATACATGGATCAATGTCTTCATCAATCACTTCCCTAAACTCTTTCGATCTGCCCAAAGATCTAAAAGATCTTTACAAACTTTTTATTTCTTTTCCTTTCCGTTAAAATTTTTCCAAAATCTTTATCTAAAACCCGATACCACTCCTAAGTGTCTTTGCCCTCATAATTTCGAGTGCCTTCTTATCCTCATCATTCAAGATCTGTTGTGTCTTGAGCCCACAACTCCTTAATTCCGCCTTCTCTGCTCTGCCCACGAATTCAATCGTCTGGGAGATCGCACCATGCTCAAAAATCGAAGATTTTTGGCATACGCAAATTTTTGATTTGCGACTACATCCATCGCACTCGAAGGGCTCTGAGAGTTTCACGATGTCGTCTGAGATGACGAATATAGAAAAATTAAAAATGGATCAAAGCAACCATTTATCTTTTCAGCTCGTCTCCGGGTCTGTATCCTATCCCTGCCTTTATCACATTCTCCATCTTGAATTTTTCCAAGAGTTCTCTACTGTCATCATTTAGAATCTGTTGTGTCTTCAGTCCACAGCTCCTTAACTCTGCTTTCTCTGCTCTCCCGATAAACTTCACGTCCTGGGTAGTTCTTCCACACGCCGGGCATTTATAAATATCTGTGATCTTCACAATATCGTCTGATATTACAAACGCGGGGTATGAGTTCATCGTGGGATCCCAGATGCTCAAAAGACCTTCCTCTCCATAATCCTGTATCTCCAAAGTATCAGGATCTCTCGTGGCAATAATAGGTGCATTAAGCACGGTGTGCATTCGTTTCTCCGGGCATAAAAGCTCCAATGCACCAAAGTTAGTTTCACCCAATCCATAGAGATCAAAGATAAAATCTTTATGAATACCAAAGTGCTCATTTATCATATCTATAAACTCTTCTTTATCTACCTTATCACCTTCCAATGTCTTCCATCCACCGCCAAGAGCCATTACGCATATATTACTTCCAGTAGGGTCTAATTCCAATCTTTCACCCGTCTTATCCATATATTTGATCATCTCGTTTATAATGTAGTGGAATGCCCAGAATACCATCATTTTGTTATCTTTGTTTCTCTCCTTTATCGTTTCTAATACTCTTTTAGGATCGAACTCAAATCCTTCCAGATAGAAACCCACCTCAATACCAACTAATTTAGCTATCGGCACTAATGGAGCTATTGCCTGTGTTAGCCACGTTGAGGTCTCGTCTGGTCTTGGGGTGAATAAATCAAATGTCCAATTAGAGAGAGCATACTTCACGATCTCTCTTCTATTCATTCCTAACTTCTCCATCACGGCAGGTTCATAGACGTTAATTATAAGTCTTATGGCTTCTTCTGCTAATCCCAACATCGAGGAGAGATCTCTTGGTAGATAGCTTGGGTCTCCTCTTGTTCCTGATGTAGTTACCACAGTCATTATTCTATTTCTCGGTATGCTTATGATTCCTCCTTTCTTGAACATCTCCGCTGGTATCTGTGGGATCCTCATAACATCGTCATATTTGCGTATGTCATTGGGTTCTATGCCTTCCTCTAAACATCGTTGTCGATATATATCACAATCATTATAGTGATGTATGAAAGCTTGTTTAACTGCTCTCCATTGTAATTCTTTCAACTCTTCAGGTGGCACATATCCATATTTGGGATGGGTGCAGATTTGAGTTATATAGTCATTTTTTCTGTAAGCATATCTATACACCACGTCCAGTATTTTTGTAAGTGCCAGATCCACCGGAAGACTCGCTATAACATTCCTTAAAGCCTTCTTTCCTTCTCCACTCACAACGAACACCTTCCTCCAAACAAACACACCATCAAATCCTTCATCTCTACCCCCCCTCTTCTATTTGTAAAACTCATACACATCACCAAACCTTTTAGTCTCCTCCTTCCATATATAATTTTCTTCACTCATTGGATAGATAGACTAGCGATGAGATGCCTATAGATCTTTCTGCCTTTACTCTACCCATCCTCTTCTTCTATCAAACTTCTTATTATATATACTTTTTTCCTCACCTCGCTATTGATAACGAATTTAAATTATATAATATCACCTGAATATATATATAACTTCTATTACCTGTATTACACCCCTCAATAACACCATAACTTTCATCATCTTATTTTGCATCTCATGAGCAGAGATATAGCTACAATCTGTGCTAATACCGCGTAGGCGGCTATTAAAACTATATCCGTCCCATAATTTATAAAAAGTCCATATACAACTCCTCCACCTAACAGACCTAAACCATAGACGGTATTGAATATCCCATAGGCGGTGCCTCTCGAATCAAGAGGAGTCATATCTGCGATAACAGCTCTATAGATAGACTCCTGCATCCCAAGAACCACACCAAAAAATACGCATGCAAGTATAATCATTGATAGATCCTTACTGATCAACGTTATCAACGAGGGGAATATGGATAGTATAAATGGTACCATGAGGAATTTTATACCGATCTTATCGTAGGTATATCCAGAGATGAATGCTATAGATGCATCGACTCCCTGTATTATTACAAATATCATCGGAACAATCCATTTTTCTTCCATCGGTAAAATTTGAGAAGCTTTGAAGGTTATCAGTAAAATATTAATTAAACCTAAGGTATTGAAAAGAACAGCTGCAGAGTATAGATAAAAGTTTCTGTTTAACTTCTCTATTTTTACACTTCTTACCCCTTCTTCTTTCTTTACTTCGGTTAATCTTCCAATATGTTTATAGGTAAAGAAGAGGGCAAAGATCATTATCAGAAAAGGTATGGAGAGAGTTGCAAAAACCTTCGGATAGTTGTTCTCTGTATAGAGCATTAAGAAGCCCACCAATAGCGGGCCAGCTATCGCGCCTATCTGGTCCAAGGTTTCGTGTATGCCAAACGCCCGGCCAGAGCCAACCCCCCTGCTTACCATCGAAAGAATGGTGTCTCTTGAAGGTGACCTTAATGCCTTACCCAACCTTTCGACTATCACGAGCAGAGCAGCGATCTGCCATGTCTTGGATAGAGCCAATAATGGGATCGCTATTATCAATCCGTATCCCATAAAAGTAAATAACCAATATGCGCGGGTGGTATCCGCCAAATATCCACTTAGAAGTCTTATCGCATATCCTACAAATTCTCCTAATCCCCCAACCAGTCCTACAATAATCGCAGAAGCTCCAAGAAATTCTAAATAGGGAGAAATATCTGCTCTTGCTCCCTCATAGACGATATCTCCCATCAAACTTACGATGCCCAATAGGATGATCGAGATATAAGCCGCCCTCTTCGTATATTCCTGCATATATGTGGCTTCTCCTATCCGTCTTCCTAGATACACTGATCGGGTTTAAACGAGGTGAGGCGTCATATATATCTATCTATCACACGTCATTTTTTGGCATGCAATCAAATCTTTAAGTTTGTAAAAGTACATCCCAAATAATTGTATATCCACTCTCAGAACAGACAATAAAAAACTATTTATGATATAAAAACAGAATAGCAAATATGACAACTTTAAGAGAATTACTTGAAGAAGGAGAGAAGGTGATAAAAGAGGAGAAAAAAAAGCCAAAAGAAAGCGAATTGAGAGATCGGTATAACCTAGATGCGCTTCTCGAAATGGCAAAGAGAACATTGATAGAGGGAGAAACGTATCGATACCCCCATAAAGAGTTTGCAGAGGTGATCGGATTTGAGCCAACAGCAAAAATTAAGAGACCGATAAGGGATGGGAGAGGCAATGTAATGGAAAGAAGGGAAACAGAATATAACGTCTCAATACCAAACGATCTGCGGGCTTTTATCGAAAGTAAAAATATCGATAGATTTGACGATACTGTCCGAATAAGGATGGATAGAAAGGGAAATGTGATCGTGGAGCCATACAAAGAATTTCAAAGGAGGAAAGATAAAAAGAAAATAAAAAGGAGATAAGATAGGCAAAAATTATATGTGTAATGATAGTCTACATGAAAGGTAGAAAAGAAAAATATGTAAATTACGACGGTAGAAACAAAGGAAATTAAATGGGTCTAAAAATTTTAGCATAAAAATGAAGATAGTTATACAGACGGTATCAAATTAGCCCACTTTTGCCCCAAATCTAATTTGACATTCATCCGATTTAAAAGAATCACCTCTCATCGGTACCGTCTATCGAGTCATTTTAGTCCCATTCAAGAATAATAGACAGAGA
>CABGHH010000018.1 GCA_902158745.1 Candidatus Methanolliviera sp. GoM_asphalt | reverse complement strand
TTACGGATGTGGGGTCTTTTTTACCGTTTTTGGCGTCTGAGTTAGAGGATATGAAAAATAGCAGTTAAAAGGCAATTGTGTTACACGGTTGTATTATAAAATAAAGAATGTCATAAAGATGGAGAAGAGAGAGATGAAGGAGGATATACTCGGTGGCTTAGGTATCAAATCTACGAAGGATATCGATGTTCCCGAGAAGTTGATCGATCAAGTCATCGGTCAGGAGCATGGCAGTGAGGTGATAAGAAAAGCGGCCAGGCAGAAGAGGCACGTGATGATGATAGGTGCACCTGGAACCGGGAAGTCTATGCTGGCAAGGTCGATGGCAGAACTCCTTCCAAAGGAAGACTTGGAAGACGTTCTCGTTTATAACAATCCAGAAGACCCAAATAATCCTAAAATAAGGATATTGCCGGCGGGAAAGGGAAAGGAGATCGTTGATGCCTATAAAAAGGAGATTAGAAAGGCATCTCAAAGTAGAAACACACTTAATATGCTTATCATATCAAGTATCATTCTCTTCGGTATGATATTAGCCTTTCGGGGAAATATCATGGCATTTTTTTATTCTATCATCGCGGCCGCCTTTGTATTCATGGCATTGAAGTATACCATCCCAAAAGAGTCGGTAAATGCGCCAAAACTCCTCGTCTCAAATGCTGGAAAGACGACGGCGCCTTTCATCGATGCGACAGGGTCTCATGCAGGTGCGCTCCTGGGCGATGTTAGGCACGACCCATATCAGTCGGGAGGTTTGGAGACTCCTTCTCAGGAGAGAGTCGAGGCAGGTGCGATACAAAAGGCGAACAAGGGCGTTTTATTTATAGACGAGATAAATACGTTAGGGATGGAGTCGCAACAGAACCTGCTAACCGCGTTGCAGGAGAAAGAATATCCGATAACTGGGCGATCGGAAAGAAGTTCTGGGGCGATGGTGAAGACAGATCCAGTTCCATGTGATTTTATAATGGTCTGCGCCGGAAATTTGGATGCAGTACAAGGAATGCACCCCGCACTCCGCTCGAGGATAAAGGGAGACGGATACGAGGTGTACATGGAAGATACGATGGATGATACGGCTGAAAATAGGGAAAAACTCGTCAAATTTATAGCACAAGAGATAAAGAAGGATGGTAAGATACCCCCATTTGATAGAAGTGCCATTGCGGAGATCATAAGCGAGGCACAAAGAAGGTCGGGCAGGAGAAGCAAACTGACGTTGATGCTCAGAGATCTTGGGGGATTGATCAGGGTAGCAGGAGATATGGCAAGAGAGGAAGGGGTCGAATTCGCATCTGCAAAGCACGTTTTGTCGGCAAAGAAGGTGGCGAGGTCGGTCGAGCAGCAGGTGGTCGAGCATTACACAGAGAGAAGAAAAGATTACAAACTATTCGAGAACGAAGGTGAGGCAGTGGGGAGAGTGAACGGCTTGGCCGTGATGGGGGGAGACGCAGGAGTCGTCTTACCGATCGTCGCCGAGGTGACACCTCCTCAATCCAAGGAGGAGGGTAAGATAATCGCCACCGGCAAGCTGAGGCAGATAGCGAGGGAAGCTGTGCAAAACGTTTCTGCGATACTAAAAGGGCTTGGTGATGTCGATCTCTCCAACAGGGATATTCACATTCAGTTCATAGGGACGTACGAGGGGGTGGAAGGAGATTCCGCGAGCATCTCAATCGCGACGGCCGTGATATCCGCGTTGAAGAATATTCCGGTGGATCAAGCGATCGCTATGACAGGTTCGTTGTCAGTAAGAGGAGATGTCCTTCCAATTGGGGGAGTGACGTACAAGATAGAGGCCGCGGCAGATGCAGGATTGAAGAAGGTCATCATACCCAAATCGAACTTAAATGACGTGATGATAGAGGAGAATTACAGGAAGAAGATAGAGATAATACCCGTATCCACCATATCTGAGGTCTTGGAGAATAGTTTGATTACGAATACAAAGATAGATGGAGTTTTAAAGAAGATAAAGAAGATCGCAAAAGATCAAGTCAACGGGATACCCTCTCCGGCAACGGCGAGAGATGCAAATGCAGGCTGATTTCTATGATGTGAGAAGATGTGAGATAGAGAATAGGGCTTTTGCGATTGAAGATAAAAAGATTGAGCGTGTCTCTAGTTCTTTTGATCATTTCACCGTTGTCAGGGCTTTTCTCGATGGTGGCTGGGGTATCGTCTCGTCAAGCTCTGACCCTGACGAGGAAGCAGTCTTGAAGGATGCCATTAAATTGGCCAAACTCTCTTCTAAAAGATCGAAGAAGATCCATCTGAAGAGATACGAGATAAAAGATTTCAAGCAGAAGATAGAGGGCAAACTTCTCCGAGAAGAGGATGAATTGTCCATATTGAGGGAGATAGAAGAGAGCGCAAAGATAGACGAGAGAATAAAGAACACAAAGGTCTTCTTCTCCTCATCTAGGATGAAGGTTCTCTATAAGAATGATCATCACGAAGAATTTTACGATCTCTGCAGATCCGGATATTCGATCTCTGCTATCGCAAAGGAGGATGGGGAGATGCAATACGGTGCAGAGAGAGAGTATGGAATTAAAGGATCTGATATTATAGAGGGCGATAGACCACACATACTCGCTAAAAAAGCCGCTGATATGTCTATAAAACTATTGAAAGCATCTTCTCCGCCATCTGGGAAGAAAAGAGTTATTTTAGACCAGGAATTGGGTGGCGTGTTCATCCACGAGGCGGTCGGGCATGCAACCGAGGCGGATATAGTCTTGGCTGGAGATTCCATCTTGGAGGGTAAGATGGGAAAAAGAATAGGATCGGAGATGATTAACGTCTATGATGATCCAACAATGATGGAGTACGGTTATTATCCATTCGACGATGAAGGAATAATCCCAAAGAGGCGCACTTTAATAGAGGACGGGGTCTTAAAAGGTTATCTGCACAATAGAGAGACGGCATCCGTATTGAAGAAAGAACCGGGAAACGGTAGGGCGGATGGAGATGAGGTTCCGATCCCTCGAATGAGTAATACATTCATCGGGGATGGAGATATGAAGTTTGAGGAACTGCTTGAACTTGTCTCTGACGGCGTATATCTCTGTGGCTCAAGGGGTGGAGAGGTGAGCACGGCGGAAGGGCTATTTCACTTCAATGCCACAAAGGGCTATATAATAAGGAAAGGGGAGATTGGAGAGATGGTAAAGGATGTCTCTCTATCTGGAAACACATTAGAGACGCTGAAGAGGATAGTTGGAGTGGGAAACGATCTAAAAATCAACGGTGGGCATTGTGGGAAGGAAGGACAGACCGTGCCTGTTGGTAGCGGTTCACCCCACCTTGTAATATCGTCATGCTTGATTGGGGGTGAATGAATCAGATTAGATCCTGATGAACTCGAGAGATACGGAAGAAAGATTGGAGCAGACGGAATAGAGATATATTTAGGCGAAGATTCTGGCCTCTCCGCGCGGATCAAGGGGGAAAGGTTGGAGGGGGTGGTGAAAAGTTCTTCGAGGGGTTTTGGGATCAGAGTGAGCTATGGGGGAAATTTCGGCTTTGCCAGTACGGACGATGAGAAGGATCTGGAAAAGAGGATAGATGCGGCAAAGAAGAACGCGAAGCTGAAGGGCAGGGACGAGGATTGGAAAGGGTTCGTGGGAGCGGAAGAAGATAAAGATAAGAGACGTGAAAAGGTCGAGGGGATATACGATCGAGATATAGTGGATTTGAATGGCGAAGAGATGATAGAGTTTGTAGAGAGTTTAATGGAAGGAATTAAATCTGTAAAAGGAACATTCCCAATAGGTGGAGAGGTCTCCACCCAAGAAGAGCAATTCAAGATCATAAATACAAACGGAATTGAAGAAGAAGAGAAGAGAACAATGATATATGGATCCGCTGAGGCGTCTTTTAGAGATGACGGTATGAACTCCGCCTATGACTTCGCAATCTCAAGAGATCTAAACATAGATTTTGAGGAGATAGGAAGAAACGCTGCAAATTTAGCAAAAAATTCTGCTAATGGTAAGAAGATAAGATCGGGTAGATATGATCTGGTCCTTTCCCCATTAGCCGTATCAGAGCTATTTGATAATATCTTTATACATGCCATAAACGGAGAAGAGGTGATGAAAGGAAGATCTAAGTTCTCTAACATTGGAGAAGAGGTTGGAAATGCCGGCTTGACGATACTGGATGACGGTTTATTCAAAGGAGGATGCGGAACTGCTTCATTCGATGATGAGGGTTTTCCAAGCGGAAAGAATTATATCTTAGACGAAGGAATCTTAAAGAATTTCATCTATGACAGTTATACGGCTGGAAAAGAGGGTAAGAAGAGCATGGGAAATGCCGTCAGGGAAGATTACTCCTCTTTTCCAGAGATAGACGTGAGAAACCTTATCGTAGCGCATAACAATGTGGGAGATCCCATCGAAGAGACGAGAGATGGAATCCTGATAAATTCTTTCATCGGCGCGCACACCTCAAACGAGATTACAGGTGACTTCTCTCTTGAAGGAAAGAACGCGTTCAAAGTGGAAAGAGGAGAGATAAAATACCCGATAAAGTCGTTGATGGTCTATGGAAACTTCTTCGATCTCTTAAAAGCGATCGTGATTGCCGGGAGAGACATAAAGATGGTATATGATATTATTACCCCATCCATACTCGTGGAAGATCAGAGGGTGATATGAGTGAAAGCTAAATTTCAACCGCCTCGTCCCTTTAGCCAGCTTTCAACCGCTTCTTCTGTGAGTTTACGTTCAAAGGTGGCATATAGTATATTTATCACGCCGAGCAACTCTCCTATATGTACCTTGCCGTCAGATATCGGGTGAAAGATTACATTATCTATCGTTCTCTTCTCTTCGACGAGTTTGGGTATCCCGATACCTCCTACCGAGGCCACTACACCCAAAGCATGTCTCTCGGTGAAGCAGGGTAATATTATTGCTCGTTCTGGGATCTCAATATCTCTAATCTTAATATCCGTCATCTCATTTGCCCTAACGGCCTTATCTTCCGACGCGACAAGCATCTGCCACTCACCCCTTGGGCCCACACTATAGCCATAGGGAAAAGCATCCACACTGATTTTTTGTATATCTCCTCCTATCTTATCCTTCCAGCTGACAATATCTATCTTAACCATACTTTCCATCCGTGTTTTTGCGTTATATAAATTTAATCTTTCATGGTTAATGAGTGGTCTGTTTTCATCTCTTTTCTAAGAATAATATGGAGAATGGGGAATCCGAAAAACCTTGTAAGGAAAAACCTTGTAAGATCTCAGATCTCGGTGTAATCAAGGAAGAGGCAGATCTAACTAACCTATTCTCAACGGCACGTGATTCGTTCGCCTCATAAATGAGGATGCGAAAATGAATCCATCTTTATCTATGATCAGATGAACTCTAAAATATTTCTTCAATATTTGGAATGTCTTAAGCGAAAATACAGAGAGCCATATCAAGATACTATCGCATCAAGAGATTCAAGTTAGATATGGTCAGATATTTGTGCCATTAACCATAAAAACTTAATACCCGATAAATTATTTCCACAGATTCTTATTTTCACAAATAGGAAGCATTCGTAGATAAAAAGCGGGTGGCATAGAATATGTTTATCACGCCGAGCAGCTCTCCCTCGTGTATCTCACCATTGAATATGGGGTGGAAGATCACAGTATCTATCGTCCTCTTCTCTTCGATAGGCTTGGGAATTCCAACGCTCCCCGTCGTGGCAACAGTGCCAAACGCGTGTCTCACAAAATAACAGGGCATTATCACCGCTTTCTCGGGTATTTCAATTTTTTTGACCGCGATACCAATCAATTCATTTGCCCGAATATCCTTATCTTCCGCCGCGATCAACATCTCCCACTCACCCTTTGGATTCATTTCAAAGCCGTGAGGAAAAGCATCTATGCTGACTTTTCGTATTTTCCCTCCAATCTGATCCTTCCAATAGACCATATCTACCTTGACCATACTTCTCACCCGTGTTTTTACATTATATAAATTTAATCGTTCATGCCTTTTTCATAGCAAGACTCGCGACGGCAAATGCGGGAAAGACAGACGAGATCTCCTCTCCATAAATATCGGAAAGGGGCGTGTAATCTACCCCCTCTCTCTCAAGTGCCTCTTTAACGACGAACTCGCCTGCGCCTGCGATGACAACATCATCAATAGAATATCTTTTGATAGAATTCTCTATCTCTCTACATAATACCTCCAACTGTTTCTCCTTAACCTGTTCTGCCATGCTCTTTATATCTTCCTCTTCCAGCTCTTTAAGATCACAGCATACAATACGGGCAAGTCTCTTCTTCGACGCTTTCAAGCTTTTTTCTTTCCCGTCGGGCGTCTCGCACGTATAATCTTCTTCTTTAATCTTTCCAATGATCATATAGACGTCTGCCATAGAGGCATATCTCTCCGTCGAGATTCTGCAGTATTTATCCGCGATTGGAACGTAGATCTCATCTATCATCGCCGAAACGTCCGTTCTAAATGCCCCAAAATAGATCAAATTTCCATTCAATAGTCTTTTGAAATCCGTCTTCTCCGATAGACACCTTCTATCTATTACGGGTATGATATCCGTCGTCGTGCTTCCCATATCCACGAAGAGGAAATTGGAAAGATCTTCTGATAATTTTACCGACGATGCGAGCCAATTTGGCGAGAAAAAATTTTTCTCGTCCCTTATCTCTCTCTCAAATTTTCCATCGAGGCTAAAATAATATATGTCTTCGTCTTCGAATACGGAATCTACAGCATCGCGCATGTATCTGATCCCTTCTTCTTTCGTAGAAAAGCAATCTGCCCCCTCACCGGTCATGACGACGGAAACTTTTTCTACTTCCCTCCCTTCTTCTTTTATCTTCTTTAAAATTTCTTTCAGTCTCGAATCCTTCCATAGGGGAAGATAAAAGGATCTTGAATAAGAACCATCGGAGCTTGCCGCCTTCGTGTTTGCCCCACCTATATCAAGACCGAGGATCAATCGAACTCCTCCAGCAAAAATTTATGTTCCCCCCTTATCTCGACTTTTGGGGGTAGCCCTCCAAATTTTCCCCTCAAGATCAGATCCGCCAGCTCAAAATTTATCGCCTTATCTATCCCTATGATAGATGTCGTCGGACGCGGATTTACATCTACAATGTATGGCTCATCCGAGAGGATGATATCTATACCCACGTACCCCCTGCATCCCATTATCCTTGCCGTCTCTACAGATATGGACATGATCTCGTTCCATCTCTCCGTTCTATACGGAACGATCCCTCCAAGATAATTTATTCCTCCATCTATTGATGTCAGTTGTTCATTCACGGTCAAAGGCAAAACTTCATCTTCTCCAACGATCAAACTTGTGCTTATATGTTCTCCCTCTATATATCGTGTCAAGATTAATCCTTCTTTCTTCGTTTGTGGATCTGATACAACCATAACGCCCTTTGAACCACAACCAAATCTCGGTTTTAAGACGAATTTCTTCTCTTTCTTATTTATCCACTCTTCCTCATCTATCACTTCCGGAGCTTTTATTTCATTTGAAAGAAGAATATTAGTCGTTTTAAGCTTATCAGAGCAATTTTTTACCGCATTCGGAGGCGATCCAAGATTGACCGTTCCATCTTCTATAATCGAAGTGAGTTCGTACAGTATGTCATCCCTCTCAGGGGCGATTACCAACGCCGCATCGCATCTCTCAGATAATTTCTCAACGGTTCTAAAAAATTCTCCTCGCACTGCAATACCGGGTATCCTCTCCTCTTCTTTGGCCGGATAATAGACTTGATGTCCAAGCGCGGTGAAATTGTGGGCCAGCGTCTTTAACATGGCCCTCCCCTCTTTTATTATTCCTTTGTCTCCTGTTCCCACGGCGTATTCTATCAGTAGAATTTTCACGTCGTTTCTCTCTTTAGTAGCAGATGATTGACCTGCTCGAAAAACCTCCAGCAGAGTATCAGTTGTGTAAGGCCGATCGCGTTTATATATTCCTCTCTTTCGTAGAGTTTATGCAGGTAATACCCCGTAAAATCTCGTAGTTTCTTCTCCAATTCCCAAAATATGTCGTGATGCAGCTCTCCATCTATCGTTATGACGCCCACATCGCTTCCATAATATTCGTCCTTCCTGAATTCGAGTGAGAGATCTCTCTCAGAGAGCATCATCATCGCTGAAAGGTCGATGTTTAAGTTCAACTCTTCCAATGGAAATTCAACCATCTTCTGAACTAGATTTACATTAAAAATTTCATCTCCCTCATATTTGGAAGGGAATATCCTTATTGTCGCATCCGCGTAGATCTTCTGTGGCTGTATAAATTTTATATAATCTGGTTCCCGCTCTAAAATTTCTCTTTTGACCCTCTCCTCGCTATACCCCCTCTCTCCCACATCTCTCTTTACCTTCCACCGCCTCTTTATCTTTCTCGATGGATCTACATAGATCTTAAAATCAAGTAATTCTCTCAGCTCTTCGGTATAAAAGGGTAAAAGCCCCTCTAATATCACCACCTTCTTCGGTTCGAACCATTCACGATCTTTAAAAGTTCCAGTGGAATGATCATAGATCGGTTTAAAAATTCTTTTGCCCTCCTTAAGCATCTTCACGTGCTCTAAAAGAAGATCAAGATCATTAGCCTCAGGAGTTAAGGGCGTAATGTCAAGCTCTCTCCTCTCCTTCCTATCGTATTTATGATAATCGTCTAAAGAGACCGTATTTACAACATCTTTCCCAAGAATATACCTTATTCCGTTCGTAAGTATCGTCTTTCCAGATCCACTATCTCCCGCTACTCCTATGAGGAATGATCTGTCACTAAAGATAAGACTCTCTTTGAATGTCATCTATGGTATAACTATCCAGACTGTAAATATATCTTTCCCCGCATATCATATCAAAGACGATTAGGCAAATATATATTATATTCAAAGTTATCTTCCTAAAATGGCGTGATGGAATCATGGATATAGAGATAGACCCAAGATTATCTGAATTTAGGAATGCCGAGATATTTGCCCCCCCTTCAAAGAGTTATACCCACAGAGCGATCTCCGTAGCCGCCCTCTCCACTGGCTTATGCAAGATTAAAAATCCGCTCCTTTCAGATGACACCAATTCCACCATCGGGGCATGCAAGGCATTGGGAGCGAAGATTAAAAGACGCGGGAAAGACTTGGAGATAATCGGTTTTGATGGCTCGAGGGGGATTAGGGCTCCAAATGAGGCGATAGACGCAAGAAATTCCGGTACAACACTCAGATTTTTTACTGCGATCTCATCCCTATGTGTTGAATGTGTGGAATTGACGGGGGACTCCTCCCTTAAAAAGAGGCCTAACATACCCCTTCTAAACGCACTAAAAGATCTCGGCGTAAAGGTCTCCTCTAATGAAGGTAAGGCACCGATAAAGGTATGCGGAAGAATTGACGGGGGAGAGACAGAGATAGATGCCTCCATAAGTTCTCAATTTGTCTCCGCCTTGCTCTTGTCCGTGCCCTTTGCAAAGAATGATACGAGGATATATGTAAGAGGAAAAGTGAGATCAAGACCATATATAGAGATGACGCTTCATACGATGAAAGAAGCAGGAGCCAAGGTCTCCATATTAAATAACTATTATCTTATTCCATCAGATCAAACGTTCAAATTGAGAGAATTTGTTATACCGGGGGATTTCTCATCATCCTCCTACTTTATGGCGGCAGCTTCTCTCCTTAATTTTAATCTTGTAATAAACGGATTAAGAGATTCCAGGCAGGGTGACAAGGCTTTCATAAGTATATTGGATAAGATTGGCTCGAATATAAGATGGGATAAAGAGAGAGGAACGCTAAATATTTCTAAAGGAGAGTTCTCAAAAATCTTTGATTTTCGGGATCCCGCGCCGAAGGCGTCAGGACTTACGGGGTTTAAGGCCGATGCCTCCAACATACCTGATCTCTTTCCCACACTCGTCGTCCTGGCAACAAAGTGCAAGGGAGAGAGTGAAATATATAACGCCGAACATCTAAGATATAAAGAGAGCGATAGAATAAAGACGTTGGGGGCAGAATTAAAGAAGATGGGGGCAAAAATTTTTGAGAGGAGAGATGGCATGGCAATAGAGCAATCAGATCTGAATGGATGCGTCTTGGAGAGTCACGGCGATCACAGAATTGCGATGGCTCTCTCCATTGCTGCACTCATCTCTAATGGAAAGAGCGTGATAAAAGATGCAGAATGTGTCAAGGTCTCATATCCAACATTCTTTGAAGACTTGAGAAAGATTGGAGCTTGCGTGGAGGTTTTTGATTGACAGGAAATACGTTTGGAAAGATATTCAGGATAACAACGTGGGGGGAGTCTCACGGAAAGGCGGTTGGAGTCGTGGTCGATGGATGCCCCGCGGGTTTAGTACTAAACGAGGGGGATATTCAGCAAGAATTGGATAGAAGGAGACCGGGACAGAGTAAAATTGCAACAGATAGAGAGGAGAGAGATGAGGCAAAGATACTCTCTGGGATATTTGAGGGAAGGACGACCGGAACACCAATATCAATACTGATCGAGAATAAGGATGTGAGATCGGGCGATTATGAAAAATTCAAAAACATGCCGAGACCGGGCCACGCGGACTTTACGTACTGGAAGAAATATGGAGTTAGAGACTATAGAGGAGGCGGAAGGGCTTCTGGGCGGGAGACTGTCGGACGAGTCGCCGCAGGAGCGATCGCAAAGAAACTTCTCTCACTTAAAAAGATCGAGATCATCGCTCATGTCATTCAGGTAGGTAAGATAAAAGCGAAATCGAGAGATTTTGATGAGATAAAGAAGAATGTGGAGAAGAACCCGGTCAGATGCGCCGATATGGCCGTCGCCATCTTGATGGAGGAGAAGATTATGGGGGCAAGAAAAGAGGGAGACAGCATCGGTGGAGTGGTTGAGGTGATAGCAAAGGGTGTTCCGGCCGGCTTGGGAGAGCCGGTCTTCGATAAGCTCGATTCTGATTTGGCGAAGGCACTGATGAGCATAGGCGCGGTGAAAGGGATCGAGATTGGTCTTGGCTTTGGATATACAGATAAACTTGGAAGCGATGTGAAGGATGAGTTTTATATGAAAGATGGCGATGTAAGAACGAGAACGAACAATGCAGGTGGGATACTTGGAGGAATATCAAACGGGGAAGAGATAGTATGTAGAATTGCAGTCAAGCCAACATCTTCCATCGCCAAACCTCAAAAGACTGTCGATCTCGTCGAGATGAAAGAGAGAGAGATCGAGATAGGTGGGAGACACGACCCCTGTATATGCCCGAGGATAGCACCTGTGGCAGAGAGCATGGTCTCGCTCGTCCTGGTAGATCATATGCTCCTCTCCGGTTTAGTTCCGAGGAATCTATGAGAGATAAAGCAAGAGCTTGTGGGGCTGGAACGATAATAAATGCGATATCCATGGGGAAAGGATGCGCCTTTGCGATAGATCTATTTACAGAAGCCACCGTGGAGATCGGAGAAGATCTCAGAGGGATAAATGGAGAGATTGAGGGAGGAGGGGATACAACCCTGATAAAGAAATGTGTCGAACTCGTTTTGAACCGTTTCAACTGTGATTATGGGGCATATGTAAGAACAAAAAGCGATATACCGATGGCAAAAGGTTTGAAGAGCAGCAGCGCGGCATCTAATGCGGTCGTTCTCGCTACACTTTCGGCGTTGGGTGAGGAGAATTTAAGTGAGGAAGATGTTATAAACATCGGCGTGGATGCATCCATTGCATCAAACGTAACGATAACTGGGGCTTACGACGATGCTTCTTCTTCTCTTCTCGGAGGTATAATTTTGACGGACAATTATAAGAGGGAGATAATTAAAAGGGTTGAGCTGGAAAGAGACGTCTTAATTCTTGTCCCAGATGAAGATTCTTATACGATAAAAACGGATGTTAGAGCTTCAAGACTTGTCGCTCCGTGGGTGAAGCTTGCTTATGATCTGGCGCTGAAGGGAGAATTTGAACGTGCGATGACGCTGAATGGCTTCTTGTATACATCAGTTTTAAGATTCAGTCAGGAACCAATTTTGAATGCTCTCGATGCTGGCGTCAAAGGGGTGACCCTCTCAGGAACAGGCACTTCTTACGTGGCATGGGTTGATGAAGAGGATAAGTATAAGCTCATCGAGAGGTGGAAGGAACTTGGAAAGATCCTAAATACGAGAATAAACAATGAGGGGGCAAAGATCATTGATTGAAGATGTCAGAGAGGAGATAAGAGAGATAGACGAGCAGATCATAAAACTTATTACGATGAGAAGAAAATTGGCAGAGAAGATCTTAGAGGCAAAATTGATGGATAAAATTAAGATTAACGACGAAGAACAGAAAAAAACGGTTTTGAAAAGGGTGGAAAGGGAGGCGAGAGAGAACAATCTGGACGAGAACGCGATCATAGAGATATTCCAGATACTGATCGAGATGAACACAAAAAGGCAGTACGAACTTCTCGGTAAAACTGAAAATTAATAAAAAAAGAAAAAAAGAAAGAAGATTTTAGTTTTATCTCCTTCTTCTCACCACCAAGTAGGCAACTGACAGCAGTCCAGCTATAGATATAACCGCTCCGAAACCGGGTGTCTCCTCCTCTTCAGGCTCCTCTTCAGGTTCCACCTCTTCAGGTTCCACCTCTTCAGGCTCCTCTTCAGGTGCAGCCGCCGGCATTACAACTTTGCTATCCATCTGCTCGTATAGTATGCCGTTCGCGTCTTCTACCGTCGCCAGGTAATCTCCTGTTGGCCAATCCTTGGTTCCCTCAAAGGTCGCATCGAACGCGCCGTCCTTCACATCGGTAACCTGTGTGCGATCTACGCCTTTCCCTTCGACGTGGACGATCATCGTTGTCCCATCCACCATATTGGTCGTGCCGCCGATTACGAAGTCATCTCCCTGAGCCACCGCATCGGTCGCACTAAGCGTGACCTCTGGATACTCTATATCCAACAACGCCATCTCCGTTATGTCCTTGTTCATGGTCAACTTCTGGTTCTCAAAGAACTTGTTCACGTCCCCCGCGATCATCGTTCCGGTGGCAACTAAATCATCATCGTACCGGTAGAAATCATCGGTACACGGATCTACTATCATAACGGTGTATGTGCCAGGCTTGAAATTTTCCGGTTGGCTTATCGGACCCTCGTTGGTGAACCAATTTCTAAAGCTATCCACCGTGAGCGCATATTCAAACGCATTCTCCACAACGGGCAGGGAAACTACAGCAGCCAAGTTTCTACCCATGAGCCAAACTTCTACCTCATCAGGACTCCCCGTGGTCGTTCCGCTTACCACAAATCCATCCAGCGTGGTGATAGTCGTATCCTCCAAATTGGCATCCATCGTCGGTGGCAAAAGAACGAAAGCTTCGACGTCGTGGATATCGGTGCTCTGATATTCGGGTGGCCAATTGTCGTAATATACAATCACCCTGTATGAGCCAGTGGAAAAGCCGAGATCCTCTTTAGCGGTATCGAGCTCCATATTGAACGCCCCATCCTCAACTGTGGTCGTTATGGGGGCCAACACCTTGTACTTGCCCTTTAGCAGGACGTTTATAGGCGTACCGTCAGGGAAGCCAGTGGTACTACCTGATATAACTACCGTATCTCCAAGAGCGGCAGTATTTATCTTGTCTACTACTATTGTCCCTTCCATCACCTCAGATACTTCAATAGGTCCCCCAAGCTTTAGCCAAGCATAATTGGCCTGCCGGAACAACGAAGCTAAGAACCCTCTCTTCTCCACTACTTTATAGTATCCTGATTGCAAACCTTCTGTCTCCCATGTTTCCCCCTTCTTTACATCGGCTGTGTAGGATCCCATCTTATCTTCCTCACTCATGCTTCCATATACGCCGCTGATCGATACATCCGCATCGAATTGAAACGTCTCCCCGATGGCGAATGTGCCGTGGTCCGAATCGTCAAGCGGTATGACACTAGAACTGCTCGCCGTGGATGGGTATGCCATCCCAACTACAAACGCCGACATCACCAAAATTGCCGCCAACAAAAGCGGCATATTTCTCATTCTACCCATTTTTACCTCCTCTTTTTTTGTTTCCTTAAACGTTTTTCCTGTATCTACCTATAAAAAAACCTTTTTTATATATAAAACTTTGTCTGCTTTGAAAATCGTCTCCAAGAGAATTATCCGCAACTTACAACATCCCCTTTGACATCCCCAAAACTAAATTAATTTTCCAATTAATATATTTATCGGTTATCTACCCTAAAATCCCTCTCCGTGATCGGGTGGCGATCGAAGAATGGGTTCTTTTCCTTAACCGCAAGAGGGATGCCCAGGGCAATATCTGCCTCAATGTAACCGAGTAATATTCCAGCTAACCCTGCCCTATACATTATTCTGTTATCCACGTTGAGTATGCTCGCGGTTTTTACGGCAGAGCCGACTGCTATACCCATATCCAAAAGTTTAAAGGCGCAGAGGGGACCATAGAAGTCTCTCCCCTTCTTTCTATTCTCTTTCATGCTTACACAATCAAACCCACATGCACCACAATTCAATCCTATTGGCTCTTTCCCATCCACACCTATGAGAACCACCGCATGAGAGCTTTCTACACCCTTAGCATCTCTTATGAAGTTATCTCCTAGGCTTTCGGAAAGATCCCTCATCTTTTCGGCGAGTTTTTTTAGATCACCCCCATAGACTAAAGATATCTTCACGTCGTCGATTCCCTTCGTCTTTGGAGCCGTTCTTGCCGATATTAAGATATCCTTTGCGACCCCAACGACCGCTTCTTCTTCCAACTCCTCTTCTCTCCTCACTGGCATTTGAAAATCTCCGATTTTAAAAGGCTGAGAAAATGCCATAGATTATATCCCCATATAATAATGCCGTGATGAATCCTGCCGTTATGAAGACCATAAGTGGGATCTTGGGCGTGACCCACGCCTCCTCTCCAATGTCATCCATGATCTTCATCTTCACCTCATCTATCTCTTCCTTCCTCTTTTTAAGACACATGAATAGATACGACGGTTTTTCACTTCTTTCCTCTTTAGGGAGCGTTAATAGATTATAGACTAAAATGGATATTGGAAGGAGTATAGTGATGAGAATAGAGTTGATTAGCACGGTTAGAGGGAATATGGTCATGGGAAATATCCCGATCGGTGGATTTACCGCCAATATTCCTGTGGACGGACTGATAGCCATCAACGGTTCCAAAGAGATCAGTGGAAAGCCATCGAATAGTGGATAGTGTGTGAAGAGAAGTGCCATCGTTATGAAAGATTTGGCATCGGCCCCACCGAATGCACCTATTGAAAAGATGATGTAGGCGGTGAAGAATACAATGAAAAACGAGATCAAAAACCACGTGATGTCGTATACATTGAAATTCTCGATATACTCGACCACAGCTAAAGTGATCCCGATCACCACAAGGGGCAGCCATAATTTATTTGTGACCTTTCTCCTCTTCAAATCCGAGTAGGAACAATATATCAGGGCGACGAATGCTATAGATATCCTTATCAAATCTAAATCGAACATGAGATCACGGTTTGGTTATTAGGTCTTCATCCACATCGGCGCTCACGATCGGGGGAACATCTCCCAAAAATGCCATTCTTTCCCCCTTTATGACGACAGTTCCCGATAGTTCCTCATTTTTCCACAATGCCTCCTTAATATTATTTAAAGATTCCTCTAAATCATCCTCAACCATGTTTCCAAATGCCGTCGCGGCGGCGTCTGCCAGGGACACGTCTTCTGAAAATACAGTTACGGCATCTGCGATGCCAAAGCTTATCGAATGGCCCACCGTTCCGGATGACGTGCATATCCCAAGTATCTTCTCTCTGGGATCTATCTCAAATGCGTATCTACCGCTTATTGGGGACTCTCCAGCATAAATTCCCACATAGTATTTTTCATTGTTTAAAATTGCTATATCTCCACCATTATCTATTAAGGCATATTTTGCTCCATCTTTGATCATCTCCTCCACCGCCAACCAAGCGATAGTTCCGGCAACGGCCGCCATCGGACCCACGCCTACCTTATTCGATGCTGAAACCATCCTTTTAACGACCTCTGGCATCTCTTCTTTGAGCTGATACGGATCGAGAGTGATAGAGAAGAAAGGGTCTTTACAGATGAAAATTTCAAGATCCTTCCTGGCGTCTAATATGGATTTTTTTACAATCTCTATGTATTTCTTCTCGGATATAATCGTAACGTTGGTCTGTTTAGCGCTGAATCTCTCTCGCATTTAGTTTTATCTTTCTGTGAGTTATCGGGTAGGATAACCAAGAAATTCCTTTGCTAAATTATTTATTTCTATAAAAAATTATCGCAAGCTTGCAAATTTTTTAGCTGAGACAAGAGATGAAAAGATTTAT
>CABGHH010000017.1 GCA_902158745.1 Candidatus Methanolliviera sp. GoM_asphalt | reverse complement strand
CTTTGCTTCCGAAAATTGAGATATCCCATGAGATTTTTAAATATCTTAATTTAAGATTTTAATATCACTTTACTATAACCACTAGTTATATAAAAAATAGATGTCAGTGAAGGCAGGTAGCATCCCTCAAACGCTCTCTCAGTGCATGGCAGACCTGGCGCGTACCCAGTCCGGCAACTGGGTGGCGGTGGGGTTACCCATATACGCATATGTATTTGCCTCACGCATGATAACGTCGGCAAATGACTCAACGGTAGATTCTTCCAGATGACGATCGTAATCAAATATATTGCACATGGCGTCCGTGTGATACTGTCTTATTCTATCCTGTGCAAATCTCCTGTAAAGCACCAGTGTGCTAAGCAAGAACTCTCTGGAAACTTCTATACCATCAATCTCTGTGAGGGAGCGCAGCAAAGTTGTGAAGACATCTTCGGTAGTTTTTATAAGCCCCCCTCTTGCATCATCCGAGATCGCTTTATGCTTATGATCATAGAAGCCCAGATCGACCTGGCATATTCTCTTATAAGCGACGTTTCTGAAAATTTCTGAGAGGACGCCCATTTCTAAACCCCAGTTGCAGGGAATCCTGATATTCAACGCAAGGTTGCTTGTTATTCCAATCTCACCGGAGAGTAAATAACGAAAGGTCTGGAGGTATCGCAAAAATTCAGACGTGTGATTCAACTTTTCTTGCAGAGCACCCAGTATGGGGGCAACGAATAGGCGAGAGACCCTGCCATATATGGATCTACTCTCCAAATTTATCCTGGCATAGTAGCCCTTACTGAAAAATGAATCTAATCTGGGCTCAATTATAGGGTAGAGTAGCTTTAATGGTAAAGTTTCTGAATAAGAGAGTATATCGGCGTCATGAACAGCAAAGGCATATACTTCAAGGCTAGCAACCCCAATTGAAAGCCAAAGATCCTTACCTTTCCCGGAGAGCCTGGTAATATCCAGCCCTCTATCTTTTAGATCTAATAGAAGTTGAGCCACCTCCGGGCTGTTGCACCAGAGAACCTCGTATGGTATCTCTAATTCTTGGAAAAATTTAACCGTCTTTTCGCACTCTTCAATATTTTCGGCAGATAACGCGATGAAGACCTTTTTTAGATAGATACATCTGTTTAAGCCATCAATGATTTTAGGAAGGGCGTTTCCTCGGATCTCATCGTATAGCATAGGGATGATGACCCCGGTGGGATATTTATCCGAGAGTTCATCCATCCTTACCTTTAACTCATCACACTCCGTACAAATATCATGAACGGTTGTTATCATACCTTGGCTGAAATCCATACTTAAAGTCCGTTTTAGTAAGATATTACATTTATGCAAGATCAATACTTTTACAAGGTTTCATATCTTACCGATGAATATCGCTTGGATACCAGGAATATAATTAAAAATTTTGGAAAGGATTCCCAAAGGACCCGTCGTATAAGGAGAAGGTTGGTCAAATTCTAATCCCATCGATCCCAACGCCTCTGATGGTGGCTTTCCTTCCATGAAAGAGGCATCGTACATCGGGTCCAACACGATATATCTCCCAGAAATATCGTTCCCCATGTTGTCTCTCTCCAACTTCCAATCTCCAATTCCCCAGCCCTCATCTTTCAATAATATCACCGCGTGATACCCGCCCGTGAAATAATATGGTGCGGCTGGCACCAAATACAAAGCCACATCGTAGCCCATCATTTCATAGAGCGCGGCAAGAGCTATATTCTGATTCCAGCAGATCCCCTTCTGCATCGAGACTGTCTCGCACGGAAAAGCCAGGACATGCGGTAGAGCCATTGATGCCATCTTATCATCTGGATTTTTATTTGGGTTTGGGAATACTATGTAATCTCTAGAATAGTAGTATAATAACTCTGCCGTAACCAGTCTGTCCAGAGATTCTCTATCTAAATTTTTATTGGCGTATTTTTTGGCTATGTCATCATACGCAAGGATGCTTCCATCTTCCAACTTCAACGCTCTATACTCCAATATCGGGTTTATAACTTCATTTCTCAGGTATTCTTTAGCCATCCTGGAGTCTTCTGTGCCAGATTTCCCGGCATCGTGCAAGATCGCAAATTTGAGCCATTCAAACTCTCTATATGGAGAGAAGAAGGAACGACTCTTTATCACATATCCAAGATTATTGAGAGGTGGACAGCCGCACAGCACCGAATCCCACCAATATCTATTATCTACCCTCAAATCCCAATAATAATCGTTCAGTTCCGCGGGCAAAGGATCTGGAGGCGGAACCACTCGTTCTTGCGATGCAACGGGCATCGATAGCAACATAAGAACTATCAATCCAGTTATCATCATACGTCCACGCATGGCTTCAGATTGTCTTCTTACTATTATTTAAATCATTCTACTTATCAGATCTCCGTTGAAACAACTTTCAGTCGAAGAATATCTGGGTCAATATCTTTTGGATATGCACAAGCATCTTTCCGTTTGCCACCAACCTAACTATATTTTCACAGGCCAAAAATCTTTTGATTTTTGAGCACGCTCTCAGAAGAGACGCGAGTTTATGGAAGCGAGTATCGCGGCAAGGATGATCACGAGAACGATGACCAATCCAGGCTGCTTCAGGATGTTTCCCAATATTCCATAGCCCAACGCGACCGGTATGACGATCTTTATCAGTCATGCTCACCATCTCCCATATTTTTTGTCACCATCCTTCTACAATAACCGTTTCCTTTTTATATTACTTATGGCTATTGTTGATGGAGGGCCCGTAGCTTAGTGGTCGGAGCTCTCGGCTCATAACCGAGTGGTCGCCGGTTCAAATCCGGTCGGGCCCACCTCTTTTTAGTATGATTCCAAAGAGTATTCCGACCAAAAGCCCGCTCAGGTGTGCTACGTGTGCTACTCCGGGTTGAATCATCAAGAGATTTATGATCACAAATAGAGGGATCAAGTAGATAATCTTTATTGGGATTGGAAAGGGGATGATGTATATCGTCATATATGGTGCAAGAATCGCCAAACACGCCAATATCCCATATATTGCCCCACTAGCACCGATCACTCCAACCCAATAAGATGACAGGAGAATATAACCAAAGCCGGCAAACATTCCTGATACAAAGTACACGATTAAAAAGTTTCTTCCGCCGATCCTCCTCTCAAGTTCAGGTCCTATGAAGAAGAGGGCAAGCATGTTAAAGAAGAGATGGGCAAAGCCGCCGTGAAGGAACATGTGTGTCAAGATCGTCCAGTAGTGGTGCTGGACAAAGAAGGAATAACCGCTTAATGTGAAGAATCCCATGTAGCCAGGTATTATTAACTGTAATATTGCAGAAATTAGGCATGCTGCAATAATGAGAGTAGAATAAGATGTGTATATCCTCCTTCTCGGCTCATATTCCCATTCCATCGCTGTAATCTCCTACAAGGTTTTAATCACCTTTTCAAGTTCTCCGACTCTCTTCTCAAGTTTCTCTACGATCTCCGTGTTATCCTCGCTTTCCATTTCGGCACCGCAGACGGGGCAGATGAAATAGTTATCGCTCGCGTAATCGAAGGTATATCTTCCACAGGGAATATCAGACGAACAGACGTAAAAAACGTTCTCTTTTTCAAAATCAAGTCTTTCTTTAAGATTTTTATATAAATGCCTCAATTCACTCTTGAGATTCGTCTCGACGTTTTTCAAATCAACCTTCCAATAGTATGTGAGCCAACCGCTCTCTTTCTCCCTCTTTTTTCTATAGTGTGCAATATTTTTTTCATGCAATATAAAAAGAATCTTTCTTATCATGTTGAGACTATACCCGCTCTTCTCCGCCAGATCTATGTCAGTCGCTTCTTCTGGCATCGCCTCAATGACTATTACGCCGTCTTCTCCCACGATCTTCTTTAGATATCTTCTAACGATCTCATCCTCTATATTAACCAAAGATACACCCCTAAAGATATTTTGGAAGTGCCCTCTTATATATTTCTCCTATCTTATTTAATACAATCTCCCTTGATGCTCCAGTCGCAAGTATCGTTGTTATCGGTTTCCCCCCCAATATCCTCTTCCCAATTGGTGGAATATCTACAAATCCCTCTTCCGTTATAATCTTCTTTACCTCCACATCTCTCTTCGCGAAGATGATCGCCTTTCCGGAGAAGTTCTTTATCTCTGGTTCACCCGGCAGTTCGCCAAATATCGATTTTATGTGGGCATCAAAGACGTTTAATCCCGTAGAAAGCTCTATAGGATCTAAACTTCCGCATAACCTGGGATTTACTTCTATGACAAAGACATCATCCTTTTTTACGATAAAATCCACCCCGTTGAAACCTCTCAAGTTTAGATCCGAGGCGATCTGTGAAGTGATCTTCTTCATCTCTCCTGCTTTTTTTCCTATATATGGAACGATGTTCCCGCAGTAGGCAAAATCATTCGGGGAATTTAGAAATTTTTCTCCTATGAGTTGTTCATTCGCCGTCAAAGATATGGCATTCTCTCCATCTGAAACCGATGAGACGCTCGTAGATCTTCCTTTGATATATTTCTGGAAGAAGAAACCATCATGATCTTCTGGGAGATCCTTTTCACTAAGGATCAACCTGTTCTTTATCCCCCCGCCCCCTCTTATTGGCTTCATGACCGCGGGAAATTTTATCCGGTCATCATATATCTCGGGATGTCTATATCCAAGTTCTCCCAATATTTCTGCCAGTTTTAACTTATCTCCAACTTCAGCCATCTTTTCTGAACTATTCCCCAAAATTTTATTCCTCACACTTCGCGGAAGATCAAAATTTTCAAAGTGAGAGCCTATGACGAGATGGTCAAATTCTATTCTCTTCAACTCTTCTTTTAGATCTTCATCTTCTCTTATTGTGATATGATCTTTATCGCATTCCAAGGTATCCACATCATCGAAGAAATCGATTGAAATAACATTGTATCCTGCCCTTCTGGCAGAGCAGACGATATGTCGAACATCCGACCCCAAGATAAGGATTTTATCTTCTTTCAATTAATTCTATCTCCCTTTTTTACAAACGAGAAAGAGTAAAGCGGTACCGAAGAGGTTGATCATTCCCACCACATAAAACACCTCTCTTATTCCAAAAGAATCCAATATCACGCCGGATATCAAGGGTCCAACGATCATCCCCATCCCCATCGCCATATCTATCCGTCCCATTGTGGTACCCATGCCACAATCTCTTCCCACCTCTGCGGCGGCACTCATACTCGCCGGCGTGGATAGTGCGTTTCCCATCCCAACAGATAAGTTCAATATCAACAACTCTAAAAAATTCTTGGAAAAGGGAATAAATAACAGGAAAAGGGCGTAAATAAAACTTCCGACGATGATCAAATTCATCTTAGACGTTTTATCTGCCGTCAAGCCAGAGGGATACTGCAATAAAAAAGTTAGAATGATATTTGAAGTGAAGATCAGCCCTATCAAGGAAGCTGAAAGATTTAAAGTACAATATGCAAAGATCGGCAGAAATGCGATGAGCGTTCCTCTCCCCAAAGAATTTAAAAATCCGAAGATGCTCAAGATGAGCGTGTTAATCTCTCTCAAAGATCCTTTGGTAGAATTATCTTCCTGAGGGGCACCTTTCATGTTGGGTAGGAATAAGAAGACCAAGATGAGGGCGATAAGGAAGAGAATCTCCATCGAATAGAAGATATAATCCATCCCAAAGCGATCGTTTATCACTCCTCCGATGACGGGCCCGATGCCCATTCCTAAAAAGAGAGATATCGAGAAGAGCCCCATATACTTGCCCTCCTCCCCCGTTGGAGAGATGTCCCCGACAGAGGCTATGGCAACCGGAACGATAAAAGCTGAAGAGAAGCCGTGTATCAATCTTATAAGGGACAAACCGTATAAACTGGTTGCATAAAGGTAACCAAATGGAACGATAGAGTATATGAGTAATCCTGCCATTAAAACTTTTTTTCTCCCCTTTATATCCGATATCATTCCCACGGGGGGTGCGGATATGATCCTTGCGAGGGAGAAACCCGAGAAGATTATGGCGAGCCATATCCCCGTCGCATTAAATTTGGGTGAGGTAGAGTAGATGGAGATTAAGGGGGAGAGTATTCCCATACCGAGCATCGTTGCAAATATGCTCAGAAACAATGCAAAAAGCGGTCTACTCTTCATCACTCTTTTGATCTTCAGGCGATGTTAATAAGATTTTATGTGGATAGAGATTGAATCTCACCATATAATACGATTGCGGTGGACGCACCATCGGTTGGAATTTCATATACCGAACACTTTTGAAAGACCCCCTCCGCCCTGCCACCCCGTGAGCGTCGTGCGTTTGTGGTAAGTCTGCTCCCTTCCGGGCCTAAACCGGTGTGCACAACGAAGATACGGGACAGACCCTCCGGCATGCCACGCATCACCGGCGACCCCACAGGACAAGGTTTCCACGAAGGCCCTTCATAGCCTCTCAGTAACGAAAAAACCTTCCTCAGGCTTCGCCCCCCACATATCGGCGATTTTGGGTTGCAGATGACGTCGAACCATCCGGGCTAGTCCACCACAATTGAATAGTCTTGTATTACTCTATAATAAATTTAGCGTTTTTTGTGCTTTGTCGAACAACTAAATAATTCCTCAATCAACCGATAGATTA
Organism: Candidatus Methanolliviera sp. GoM_asphalt; assembly: GCA_902158745.1. Classification (GTDB taxonomy): domain Archaea; phylum Halobacteriota; class Methanoliparia; order Methanoliparales; family Methanoliparaceae; genus Methanolliviera. The sequence goes on along the minus strand of CABGHH010000017.1, from coordinate 10,279 downwards.
AAATCGATCTGAAGATTTTTAAATGATTGCAAATCAAAGATTTGATTGCAAACTCAAAAACCGGAGATTTTTGAATGAAAAAAGTGATCTTGGCTTACTCAGGAGGTCTCGACACCTCGATCTGTATATCCCTCCTCAAGGAGAGATACGATTTTGATGAGGTGATAGCCGTAATCGTGGACGTCGGACAACCAAAAGACGATATTAAGATGGCAAGAGAAAGGGCGGAGATGCTTGCAGATGGATCTTATGTGATAGATGCAAAGGAAGAATTTGTCGAAGAGTACGTATTTCCTTTGGTGAAGGCAAACGGATGTTATGAAGGATACGTTTTGGGAACGGCGATCGCCAGACCTTTAATAGCAAAAAAAATCGTGGAAATTGCAGAGAAGGAAAAGGCAGAGGCGCTTGCGCACGGCTGTACGGGAAAGGGAAACGATCAGCTCAGATTTGATTTCATCTTCTCTCTCTCCGGGCTCGACATTATCGCTCCAATCAGGGAATTGGATCTCACAAGAGCTTGGGAGATGGAATATGCAAGAGAGAAGGGGATAGAGATAGAAGTAACTAAGGAGAAACCTTGGAGTATAGATGAGAATTTATGGAGTAGAAGCATCGAGGGAGGAAAGCTCGAGGATCCTTGGTTTGTTCCACCAGAAGATGTATATGAATGGACAAAAGATCCAAAAGATGCCCCTGACAGTCCAGAAATCATCGAGATATCGTTCGAGAAGGGAGTTCCGCTTGGTCTAAATGGAGAAGAGTTAGCTGGGCTCTATATGATAGAGAAGCTCAATCGTATCGGTGGAGAACATGGAATTGGTAGGACTGATCTCATAGAAGATAGGATACTCGGATTGAAAGCGAGGGAAAATTATGAACATCCCGCCGCAACGATATTGTTATCGGCACATAAAGCGCTGGAACAGCTCGTTCTGACGAGAGAAGAGTTATCCTTCAAAAGGATGGTCGAAGAAAGATGGTCAGATCTTGCATACAAAGGACTGATATATGATCCTCTCTTTGGAGATTTAAATGCGTTCATCGATAAAACGCAAGAACGAGTTTATGGAGAGATAAAAGTAAAGATTTTTAAGGGAAATCTTCAAATAGTTGGTAGAAGATCTCCTTACTCGCTTTACTTTGAAGACATTGTTTCTTTTGATAAGAAATTACGTAAGGAAGATTTCTCAAAATACCACGGATATCAAACCAAACTATTTAATAAGATGATGGGCGGAAAGAAGATATAAGATGAACAAAAAGGCGATCCAATGAGAAGAGTTGCAGTCGTGGGATGTGCGAGAACGGCAATAGGAAAATTTGGCGGTAGTTTGAGAGATATTTCGGTGACCACACTTGGTAAGATTGTATTGAGAGAAGCAATGGTTAGGTCCGGTGTAAGACCGATCGCCTCGGAAGATGACAGACGTTTTTATCCGGATGCATTGCCCAAAGGGAGAGTCGAGCTTGAAGAGAAATATTATGATTGGGACGATTCTTTGAGACCTATACATGTCGATGAGGTTATTATGGGAAACGTCTTACAGGGGGGTCAGGGACAGAATACGGCAAGGCAGTCGGCGATATATGCAGGTTTTCCAAAGGAGACGAATGCTTTCACCGTGAATAAGATATGTGCCTCCGGTATGAAGGCGTTGGCGCTCGGCGCGCAGGCGATAAGGGCTGGAGATGCCGATACAATCGTTGCAGGTGGCATGGAGAGCATGAGTGGGGCGCCTTACATTCTTCCAAAGGCAAGATGGGGATACAGAATGGATGTTACTGCGTTCGGCAAATTGGTCGATCTTATGGTCTTTGACGGTCTGTATGAGATCTTTTACGATTATCACATGGGTCTCACGGCGGAGAACATCGCAAAAACATACGAACTGACGAGAGAAGAACAGGATAAGATCGGTCTTTTGAGTCATCAGAGGGCGAGAAAGGCGATAAAAGAGGGTAAGTTCAGAGACGAGATCGTCCCCGTTGAAGTTCCACAGAGAAAAGGATCTTTTATATTTGACACGGACGAGAGGCCTATGGATACCTCGATGGAGAAGATGGCGAGATTGCCGCCCGCGTTTAAAAAAGATGGAACGGTCACTGCGGGAAATTCTTCCGGAATAAATGACGCTTCAGCCGCACTCGTTTTGATGTCGGAAGAGAAGGCAGAGGAGATGGATATTAAACCTCTCTGTTATATCAAAGCGTATATGTCTAGCGCGATTGATCCTGCATATATGGGGCTTGGGCCTATACCTGCAGTGAGAAGGTTATTTAGAAATACTGGTCTCTCTGTAGAGGATATAGACATCATCGAGTTGAACGAGGCTTTTGGATCTCAAGCTATCGCCTGTATAAGAGAACTGAATTTTGATCTAGAAAATACGAATATAAACGGCAGCGGAATCTCGCTCGGCCATCCAATCGGTTGCACAGGTGCAAGACTGATCGTGACATTGATAAATGAGTTAATCCACGAAGATAAAAAGATCGGGCTTGCAACCCTCTGCATCGGGGGAGGACAGGGAATGGCGATGCTAATCGAGAGGGGATAATTAAATAAATTCACTATGTTGTATAATTGCCTGACAGCCCCTAAAGATGGAAAAAGTTATCAAGAGGAAGAATTTTTATCATACCCTATTAAAAATGGTAGAGGATAGAGATGATTGGTGCGGTATTGATAATAGGTGGTGGTGTGGGTGGCATGGTTGCCTCATTAGATCTTGCGAATATAGGTTACAAGGTTTATCTTGTCGAATCCTCTCCTTCGATTGGAGGAAAGATGTCCCAGTTGGATAAAACGTTTCCAACGCTCGATTGTTCAATGTGTACCTTGGCTCCTAGAATGGTAGATCTATCAAGACATCCTAGCATAGAGTTGCTTGCATACTCAGAAGTAGAATCTGTCAAAGGAAAGGAGGGAGATTTTAGGGTTAAGGTAAGAAATAAGGCAAGATATATCGATGATAATTGTACGGGATGTGGAGAATGCTCGGAAGTCTGTCCGGTGGAAGTTCCAAACGAGTACGAGGTTGGCTGTGGGTTTAGAAAGATAATATACAGGCCATTTCCTCAAGCGGTTCCATCAATCTTTACAATCGATATGGATCACTGTAGGAAATGTTATAAGTGTTTGGATGCCTGTAAGGACATTAAAGCGATCAATTTTTCGCAGAAGGATGAGATCATCGAGATCAATGTGGGCGCCATCATCGATACCGTCGGTTTCAGCCTCTTTGACGTCTCAAAGGTAGAAGAATACGGATACAAGATATATCCAAACGTCATAACTGGCTTGGAGCTCGAGCGTCTGATCAATGCATCTGGATTCACGGGTGGTGAAATTTATAGGGCAGACAATCGTGAAGTTCCAAAGAAGATCGCATTTATTCAATGCGTTGGAAGTAGAGACATCCATAATGGTGTGCCATACTGCTCCCGCGTCTGCTGTATGTATGCGATAAAACAGGCAATACTTGTAAAAGAGCATCATCCCGAGATCGAATGTACAATATTCTACATAGATATACGGGCATTTGGAAAGGGGTATGAAGAATTTTACGATAGGGCAGTAGAAGAATATGGCATAAAATTTGTTCGGGGAAGAGCCGCCGAGATCTATAAAAAGGGAGATAATCATATCGTTAGGTATGAAGATACGATCTCTGGGAAGGCTGGAGAATACGAATGTGATATGGCAATCCTCGCAAATGCAATTTTACCAAATAATGAAAAGATGGCAGAGATTCTTCGTTTAGAACTGGATGAATATGGATTCATTAAGAGTAAAGGATTACCGATGGAAACGGAGAGAAAAGGAGTCTATGTTGCAGGTGTTGCTCAAGACGTGAGGGACATCACCGATACGGTGGCAATGTCCTGTGGTGCTGCCGCACTAGCCGCAGGAGATTTAGCATCAGAGAGAGGAAAACTCGTAAAACCAAAGGAATTTCCTTTAGAGAAGGATGTCTCTTCGGAGGAAGCAAGGATCGGCGTCTTCGTCTGTCACTGCGGTAGTAACATAGCGGCTGTCATAGATACGAAGGTGCTCGCAGAATATGCAAAGACACTAAAAAACGTGGTATATGCCACGGATACGATGTATGCATGCTCCGAGGAGGGGATCAACAACATCAGGACAGCGGTTGTTGAACATAATTTAAATAGAGTTATCGTTGCCGCTTGCACTCCGAGAACGCATGAACCACTATTTAGGGAAACGATACAGGAGGTTGGGTTGAATCCATATCTCTTTGAATTTGCAAATATAAGGGAGCACTGCTCTTGGGTTCATAAAGATTATCCGAAGGAAGCAAACGAGAAGGCAAAAGACATTATCAAGAGTGCAGTTGCGAGGGCTACATTATTAGAGCCACAGAAGCCAGAAAAGATGCCTGTAACCCAAAAAGCCATCGTTATCGGTGGAGGGGTGGCAGGGATGGAGGCTTCCTATCAGATCGCAAGAGGAGGATTTGAGGTTCATTTAATAGAGAAGAAAGAGAAACTTGGAGGGATATTCAATGAGATGTATCATCTCTTCCCAGATTTAGACCCAAAGGAGATAGTAAGAGAGAAGATCGATAAAATTAATAGTAATAAAAAGATAAAAGTTCATCTCAATACGAGATTAGAAGATCTCTCAGGTTTTGTCGGTAATTTTGATGCAACGCTCTCGGATGGATCAGCAATAAGTGCAGGTGCGGTCGTCCTCGCGACTGGAGGAAATGAATGGAAACCCAACATCTATGGATATGGGCAACCAAACGTCTATACTCAGTTGGAGCTTCAAAGATTAATCGCCGAAGATAAGATATCCGACAAAGAGAAGATCGTTATGATCCAGTGTGCCGGATCGAGGGAGAAATACAGGAGATATTGCTCAAGGATCTGCTGTTCGGAAGCTATAAAGAATGCAATAGATATAAAGAAGAAATGGCCACATACAGAGATTTATGTATTATATAGAGATATAAGAACATTCTCACATCAAGCAGAAGAGATGTACTTGGAAGCTGGAAAATTAGGGGTATTATTCATCAGATTTGATCTGAATGAACGACCCGAAGTTAAAGATGACACGGTCAGCATCAATGATACACTTCTACGAGAGAAATTTACAATTAAAGCTGACAAGGTTATTCTGTCTGCCGCCATAGTGCCTGATGATGAATATGAAAGTCTCTCCAAGATGTTGAGGATTCCTCTATCGTCAGATGGTTTCTTCCTGGAGGCTCATCTAAAGTTGAGACCACTAGATTTTACCTCTGATGGTTTCTTCCTCTGTGGAACTGCACAGAGTCCAAAAGATTATGTCGATACGATGTGCCAAGCTGTTGGGGTGGCATCGAGAGTTAGCATACTGCTATCGAAGGAGGAGATAGAGGCAGAAGGAATCACATCAATGGTAAATGAGGATCTCTGTATCGGATGTGGAATATGTGAATCTGTATGTCCTTTTATGGCAATAAAAGTTGTAGAAAAAGATGGGAGAAAAAAAGCAGAGGTTACAAATGTGAAATGTAAGGGATGTGGCGTCTGTGCATCCAGTTGTACAATGCGTGCAATCACGATGAGGCACTTCACGGATGATCAATTAATCGCAGAAGAAAGAGCAATCCTGGAGGCGTAAAAATGTCGAAGATCATAGGATTTCTATGCAACTGGTGTTGCTATGCAGGTGCGGATCTCGCGGGTGTCTCTCGCTTTCAGTACCTTCCGGATATCAGGATCATAAGAATGATGTGCAGTGGAAGGCTCGATCCCACGATCATCCTCGATACTTTTCTTCACGGAGCCGATGGCGTATTCATTGGAGGATGTCATCCAGGTGATTGTCATTACATTAGCGGAAACTACTATGCAGAGAAGAAGATAGATATGACAAAGAGAATGTTAGAAGTTGTAGATATAGATCCTTCTAGAATCAGATTAGAATGGGTGAGTGCAAGTGAAGGTTCAAGATTTGTAGAGGTCATAAATGAGTTTACAGAAAAAATAAGGAAGTTAGATCAGATTAAATTTGAAAAAGATGATCTTAAGGCAATTATTCTTTCAGCTGAGGATTATAGATTAAGAATATTGGCAACAAAACAAAAGGATCTTATGGAAGAAGGAAACAAATATGGAGAAGTCTTTACTATGCATGAGATGGATAGATTGTTGAGTGATATGATAAAAGAGGATTATGAAGAGAAGAAGATACTTCTTATGCTTAAAGATCCGCTCTCCACTAAAGATATTGCAGAGAAGATGAAATTAAAACCTCCACGTGTATTGAGACATATATTGGAACTTAAAAAGAGAGAATTAGTGAAGATGCATAAGATAGAGGATAAAACACCACTTTATATCGCGGAGGAATATGCATGAAAACACTGATCGTGGGAGGGGGATATGATGGTATAAAGGCGTGTTTAGAAGAGGAGGGAGAGGTTTATCTCGTTGAAAGACTTCCGAGCATCGGTGGATTTTCTTCCAAGCTACATCTTATAGATGGAAAGAAATCTTCAGAAATTTTGAGCTCTTATTTAGATGAAATTAAGAATAAAGAGAACATTCATCCCATAACAAACACTATCGTTGAGAAGATAGATAAGAATGATAAAGGGTTTTCTGTGCATTTGAAAACGAGTCCAATCCGGGTAGATCCTGATAAATGTGATGGTTGTGGCGAATGCTTAAAGATATGCCCTGTCAGGCCACCCGATAGGTTTAACGAGTGGTTGATCAACAAGAACGCGATATCTCCTTATAATGGATCATTTTACATAGAGAAGGAGACGCCTTTCTGCCAGAACGCCTGCCCGGTAAATCTTGATATCAGAGGTTATGTGGGATTAACGGCAGATGGTAGATTCAAAGAGGCTTATAAGTTAATAAGAAGTAAAGTTCCATTCCCCGGCGTCTTGGGCAGGGTCTGTCCGCATCCGTGCGAAGATAGATGTAAGAGAGGATTGATCGATGATCCTATCTCCATCGTGGAGGTAAAGAGGTTTGTTACGGATTGTGCCTATAATGGTGGGGAGGAGATAAAACCTGAGGTGATTCCTTCCACCAAAGGTAAAAAGATTGCGATCATCGGTTCCGGTCCTGCTGGGCTTTCTGCCGCCCATGATCTAAAGAAGTTTGGATACGACGTGGTGATCTTTGAGAAACTTCCAGCGATTGGAGGCATGATGGCAGTAGGTATTCCAAAGTATAGACTACCGAGAGAGATCTTGGAGAAGGAGATTCAATACATAAAGGATATAGGTGTTGATATCATAGAAGAGGAGATAGACAAGAAACGGTTTAACGAGATTCGTAATGAATACAATGCTCTCTTCATCGCTGTTGGATCACACGGAAGCAGAAAACTCGGTGTAGAGGGGGAAGAGATGGAAGGCGTCGTTCACGGTGTAGATTTCCTTCGCGATATCAATCTCGGAAGAGAGGTGAAGATAGGAGAGAAGGTTGCGGTGGTAGGTGGGGGAAACGTAGCGATAGATGCGGCTAGATGTGCCATTCGGTTAGGATCAGATGTTACAATCGTTTATAGGAGATCTAGAAAAGAGATGCCGGCGAACGATGAAGAGGTGATGGATGCCGAGGAGGAAGGGGTTAAATTCATCTTTTTGGCAAATCCAACAGGAATTATAGGATTTAAATCGGTGGAGAAGATAGAATGTATAAAAATGGAGTTGGGTGCCCCTGACGAATCCGGAAGAAGAAGGCCAGTTCCGATAAAAGAATCAGAATTTATTATAGATGTTGATACCGTGATACCTGCCATAGGTCAGGCATCTAAACTCGATTTTCTACCCGATGACATTAAAGCAGAAAGGGGAAGGATCAAGGTAGATGATAGAGGTGAAACGAGCGCAAAAGGAATATTTGCTGGTGGAGATGTGGTGACGGGGCCCAAAATAGTGATAGATGCGATAGCAGGAGGTAAAAAGGCTGCTTTATCCATCGAAGAATATTTAGATGGTGAAAAAGGAGAAGATTTCAGAGTAGAACCCATAGATGATACAGAGATTGAAAGGGCAAAACTTTCAAAGCACTACTTTGCATTAAAGGAGATGGAGAAAGAAGAGATGATAAAACCCCCAAAGATCGAGGTGAAAGAGAGAATAAAAAATTTTGATGAAGTAAATCATGGATATGATGAGAAGATGGCGATTGAGGAATCGAATAGATGTTTAAGCTGTAGAAAATGTATAGGGTGTGGAATATGTGCAGAGGTATGCCCAAGAGATGCGATAGAATATAATCAGAAAGAAAAGAGATCAGAGATAGAAGTAGATAAGATTATAGTTGCACCTGAAATGGAAGAGAAGATTCCATCCCAATATATGTATTCCAACGTCGTTACATTAACAGAGTTTGAACGCATTCTTGATGAATCGGGCCCTTATGGTGGTATGATCATTAGACCGTACGATGGTGATATACCTGGTAAGATTGCTTTTATACAGATGGATAAGGATCCAGTAACCTTCAAATACATCCTTCAAGAAGCTATTGATGCCAAAGAGAAGGATATAGATTCTTTCATCTTTTCTAATGCTGATGTTAAAAAAAATAAAAAGGTTAAAGTTATCCGTGCAAAAGATGTTAAAATCGAAGAGGTCGATGAAAGTGAGAATTTGCTAATTAAATATGGTAAAAAAGAAGAAGAATTCGATATGGTTGTTCTAACAGAAGGATTCTACCAGCCAAAATATTTCAGTGATATATCTGCAAAAGTTTAAGTGTAAATTGTCTGATTACTTCCACGACGAAGTATTCTTGAAATCCAAATTGTTCTTTTATCTCTATCGCTTATAGTTCAATCATGCAAACTAATTTACTTTTGTCCACGCCCAATGAGATGGCAAGAGAAAGATTCTAGATCATTCGGCTAATTTCATTATCGCCTCTGCGAGATCCCCCTCCGCCTCTTCAAGTGCTTTTTTAGCCTCTTTTTCGCTTACTCCAGCCTTCTCCATGACAAGTTCGATGTCTTCTCTTTTTATTTTACTTATCTCTCTCTCTTCCGGTGTCCCAACAACCTGATACGTCTTTGACCCTTTTACATCCATTATGGAGACTTCCGCGTCTTTGAAGACGATCTCTCTATCATCTGTAGTTATCTTAACCTCTATTACGTTATCTATCGTTTCTACATTAATCCCCATCTGCTTCATCATCTGTTGAAGTTTTTTTGGGCTCATTCCTCTTGGAAACATTTTATTCCTCCATATATTTGATTATCTCCTCGGTCATCTCGCTCATCTTCGCACCCCCACCGAGGTCATAAGTAACATTTTTCCCTTCGGATATAACTTCTTTGATGGCTCTTCTGATCTTCTCAACTCCTTTCTTCTCCCCCAAATATTCGAGCATCCATGCTCCGGAGAGTATCGTTGCGGTCGGATTCACCATATCCTTTCCTTTGTACTTTGGAGCAGATCCGTGCGCAGCCTCAAACATCGCGTAATCATCTCCAAAATTAGCAGAAGGTATCAACCCGATACTTCCCACCAGTGCGGAGCATTCTTCGCTTATTATATCCATAAATAAATTCGTTGAGAGTAGTATATTTTTATTGAACCTTTGAGGGTTCTTTATTAGCTGTTGTGCAATATTATCAACGTGATATGTAATCAGATCTATATCAGGGTATCCCTTTTTAACCTTCATCACCTCGTCCAAGAATAATCCACAGGTCTTCTTGAGGATGTTGCTCTTGTGTATGGCAACGACGGTTCTGTATCCTCTGCGGCGGGCCTCTTCAAATGCGTATTCTGCCACCTTTTTACTGGCATCCCTCGTAATCTTTCTGATCGAGATGTATGTATCTTCTGTCAAGGCGGTCTCAGCTGCGAAGTAAAATCCCTCCGTTGCCTCCCTGACGCAGCATAATTCCACGTCTCCGAGTGGATTTTTTGTGTTTGGGTACGTCTCTATTGGCCTCACATTTACATATAGGTCGTATCTCTGCCTTATGGAGACTGCAACGCTTTTTGGAGTTCCTTCACCCCCTGGGGTAGTTGTGGGACCCTTGAAGCACACATCGACATCATCTAAAATGTTCCACGATTCATCCGGAATTAAAGAGTCTCCACCATGTTCTCTCCACCATTCCTCACCGGCATCACAACGTATCATCTCTATCTTCGGATTTACTACATCGATGACTCTTTCCAGGCATGAGACGAGTTCTGGACCCACTCCATCTCCTGCAATCAGGGCAATCTTCTTCATGAGAGAAATATAGAGTTTTAGTTGCAAATCGAAGATTTGCAAT
>CABGHH010000016.1 GCA_902158745.1 Candidatus Methanolliviera sp. GoM_asphalt | reverse complement strand
CACCGAGAGCCCCTTATTCTCAAGATCCTTTGCTTTATGCGATAGGTCTTGGAAGTACTCCACGCATGACCGAAGGGCCTCGCGACCATCCTGCACCACCTTGCCGGCAGAAGTAAATAGAATAAGCCTATCAGTCTCGAGATCCACAAGTCTCTTCATCGATCTTACGATCTCCGCTATATCCTCCTCTGGTCGGATAACCTTTGGTCTTTCTCCAACAAAGAGATCTCCAGAGAAGCACCAACCTTTTTCGGGCTCTACCAATGCCACGTGTCCCTTACAGTGCCCGGGAGTCTCCATCACATCGAAATGGAAATGATCGGTATCTATCTTCTCAGGCAAGAAAGAGACTTCGGTAGGTTCTGGATAACCCCAAACCATCTCCTGATACGTGTACAACTTGGGGACTTGGTTGATCAGAGGAACCGATTCTCGATCTGCAAATATCTCGATGCCGAGCTTCTCTTTGAGAAGATGGTTGGCGCCGATGTGGTCTTCGTGATAATGCGTGTTCACGGCAAACTTGAGATCTTGACCTTCCAGAAAGTTAACAAACTCATCAGATGTATATTTACAGCCGGTATCGATGAGGAGACCATCGATGAGGTATGCGGCAACCCAGTAAAGTACCTGTCCTCCAAACTCTTCGATCTCTCGCCCCATCCTCACTTGAGTAACTTCCTCAAAATGGTTGACCTTTATCATTCAAACTCCCCTTCCTCTTCTAACTAAAACCATTTACTAGGAAATTTGATGGGTTGATATGCCTCAATATATGAAAAGGAGCTTTTTGCATCTGGAGCAATAAAGTAGAGCTTTCGATAATCCGACTTAGCGAAGCGCTCTTTATAGATGCGGTCAAAAAGATCGATCAGATGATTGTAAAAGCCATTCGTGTTTATAAAGACTACTGGTTTATCGTGAAAATTAAGCTGCTTTAAAGTGAGCACTTCAAACATCTCTTCAAGTGTTCCAAACCCACCGGGAAGGCATATAAAGGCATCTGCACGTTCTTCCATAATCGCTTTTCGTTCGTGCATGCTCTTGGTAACGACGAGTTCGTCTAAATTTTCATAAGCTATACCTCTCTCTTGCATCGACTTTAGGATCACCCCCACAACCTTTCCACCATTTGTAAGAACAGTCCTGGCTATTGCACCCATCAACCCAACGTTACCGCCACCATAGATAAGCGTGTAACCACGCATGGCAATCAATATACCAAGTTCGGTGGCCACTTCAAAGAAAGCGGGGGCGACCGCATCACTGGACGAGCTGAAGACACAGATCTTTTTTTGCATGCTTGATCTCCTTAATAATTATCATACAAGAGAAGATGAATGGCAACTCAATCTGGGGGACGCTTCTTAATCATTTCGTCTTCCTCTTCTACCTCATCCTTCTCTTCCTTGCTCATCTTTATCTGAAAGAAGGAGGAAGGTTAAGGATATTTAAAGATGTCTTTATTGAGAGCTTTGCAAAACCTCCTTATATGGTGATAAATAACGAGAATTTTGAAAAACCCACCACCATATACTATCTGGAAAAAATTTGTAGTGTTTCTGTAGATATCAATTTTATCATTTAATCTTTTTCCCGATTTTATCAGAAAATTCATAATTTTCTTTAGATTATGACCAATGTATATGGCAGGGAACGATATTTAACTCTATCGGTTGACCTCTTTTCTTTAACATAAAAATTTTTAAAACTGCACGTCCGATCGGTTTTAGGGGATGGAGATTGTACGTCTGGAAGAGAAGATAGGGATAGATGAATTTGAAGAAGATCGATCAGTTAGCTATTTATATTGAAAACAGGGATGTCTACGTAGATGCCTGAGAGAAACCTCCTCATCCTCTCTTTTTAGTATCTCATCCAGATCAAGTATCTCATATCCTTTCTTCATACTTTCTCGAACGTTTTTCCCCAACGCGCATTTTAATACATCTTTCTCCAAAAATTCCTCTATAGTGGTAAATTTTCTCGGTTTATCCGCCACGTATCTTCCATCTTCTATATGTATCTTAAAATCTCTATTCTTCCTCTTAAAACTCTCTTCACCTTTCCAATCAAAGACTTTTGGACCGAGATGTTTCTTCACTTTCGGCAACGCCCAGACCTCAAACTCGAAGAGAAGTAAGACGTCTTTAGAATCCATGTAGATATACGCGTTCATAACCTTAAAACCGAGTTCCTCAAATTTTCTTCTGATACCCTTGATAGTCCTCTCGAGTTGTGGATAAATTATGTCTTCGACAAAGAGAGGTCTCTTAAAAGAAAGAGCATTTAAATGTGTCCCCCTCTTTGAAAATATCTTAAGTAGTTCTTCTTCAGATCTGATCTCGACCTCTCTCTTCTGGAAATATGACTCATCCGGTCTCTTTAAAAACTCTCTCGCCGCGTCAATAAAGATAGACAGATTGTTTAGAGATAGTGCCGCGGCAACGTTTCTCTTCGGATCGACAGGGTCTATAACGATCAACGGTTCTTTCCTCTCGTATCTCCCGTGACCCTCGAGGTCTATGTATGTCTCTGGTTTCCATCGGGATGCCTCTATAAGAAGATCCTCAAATTTTCCATATTTAATTATCAAAAGCTCGCAGAGATAGCCAGAGAACCCGTGCGTCTTAGTGTCTGAACCATATACCCCCAATATCTCCAAGAATTTTTTCAAGATGCGCACCTCGTCCTCTTTTCCTTTGATATTACGTTTAATGTATCTATTGTGGTATGGCGTCCTATCGACGGCAGATTTTATCTCAGACGGGTCTTTTACATCAAAGCATGGAACCAAATCGATCTCAAAACTCATCTCTTCTCCATTCACCTCCCTTTCTAAGAAGGCGTGGATGTAAGGGTGTTCGGCATACCTCTTCTCAAGCCTCCATCCTTGCATCGCCTCTTCTATCAGGAAAAGACCCTTCTCCTCCAAAAAATCTTCATCGAACTTTTCTGGAAATAGGGCGAATATATCTATATCTCTCTTTTCTCCGTTTGAAACCCAGGTATCCCTCGATGCAGAACCTACAAGTATTACGTCAGCTTCTAAATTCATTTCATCCGCCTTTTTCCTTAGCATTCCTATTATCTCATCTGAAATATCATTTATCGCCTTTATATCTTCTCTTTTTGGTTTTATATCATTTAGAACTCTCTTTTTTATCTCTCTTATCTTGTCCATTGGAATTGATCTCGGTTTATTTGGATGTGAATTCTTGAATTGTCTCATATACGGGGCCTTTTTTTGTCAATGTGCTCTTCTTAAGTCTAAAATTATCTATCTTTATCTCTCCAAAGTTTATATTCTTGTATTCCCTTAAAAATTTATTTATCCTCTCCTTAATTTCTCCATCGGATCTCTTGACCCTCGCCACTGTTATATGCGAATGAAATCTCTTCTCCCTCTCAAATCCTATCTCCGCCATCTTTTCTTCGATGATCTCAACCAATCTTGGAAGATCGCCTTTTACACCGATCCAAACTATTCTCGCCCTCTTTGGGGATGGAAAGACTCCAGAACCACACACCTTTAGGTTGAATGGCTCAAAATCGATCTCATAGAGCTTTTTAACGATCTTCTCGATCTCATCTTCTCTCACCTCCCCTAAAAACTTGAGCGTGATATGAAAATTGTCTCTCTCAACGCTCTTTATTCCCTTCAAATCCAGTCTATCCATGATCTTCGATAGCTCATCTTTCATCTCTTCAGGTAGATCGATCGCTATAAATGTCCTAATCATTTGAAAATCTCCGATTTGCAATCATCTCTGACATCGAAAAGATTTAATATCTGCCACCCAAAAAAAGCTATGCTAAATAGATGGTGATCTGGCGTGCAACCACTCGATGATAAAAAACAGAAAAAGCAGGATAAGAAGGTCAGGTTCCTCATACTCCAACCTGCAGGATTTCCGATGACATCAGGGGAAGAGGAATATCCGATCGTAAAGAATAAAAAAGTCTTTGAGAGATATATGAGGGAACAATGGATCGGTTTAAAGATCAAGAAAGGAGATTATCTCTTCGATGGACGGATGTATCCGGGTTTTGCATTTGAGGTGGTCATCGCAGAACCCGAAAATTCCATGATAGACGAAGAGACGACGATCTTATTAGAGGATGATACCCTTGAGGAAGAGAAGGAGGTGGGTATCCAAAGGAGAGAATATGACATCCAGTTTAAAGATGTGATAGGGCAGGATCTTGCCAAAAAAAAGTGCAAACTCATAAAAAAATTTTTGGACGAACCAGAGAAATTTAGGGGTTGGGAGCCTAGAAACGTTCTTTTTTATGGCCCTGCTGGAACAGGGAAGACCATGATGGCAAAGGCGCTGGTATCTGAAACCAACGTTAATTTAGTAGGTATAAACGCGACTAATTTAATCGGGGAACACGTGGGAGAAGGCTCTGCTAATATTCATCGACTCTATGATTACGCTGAGAAAGATGCCCCATGTATAATTTTTATAGACGAGATAGATGCGATAGCCCTTGACAGAAGATATCAGGAGTTGAGAGGGGACGTTTCAGAGATTGTGAATGCCCTGATTACGGAGATGGATGGCATCACGGATAGAAGAGGGGTCTGTTTGATAGCCGCAACAAATATGGCAGATATACTTGATTCGGCGATAAAAAGCAGATTTGAAGAAGAGATCGAGTTTAAGCTTCCAGACCGCAAAGAGAGACTCGAGATCCTGGAAGTTTATGCGAAGAAATATCCAATCTCACTCTCAAAAGATGTCGATCTGGAGAAGATCGCAGATAGCACCGAAGGATTTTCTGGGAGGGATCTGACGGACAAAATTTTGAAGGTGGCACTTCACAGGGCGATCTTAGACGATGAAAAAGAGGTTAAAACAGAGTATTTGAATTGTGCTTTGGAGGAACTGGGGGAGAAAAAGAGGAAAAATGTGCCAGACACCCTATACAGATAAGGTGATCATTTGAATTCTTCCGACCCTAAAAAGCAATATTATACGATGGATGATCTCGATTTTTACGGCAGAACCGTTCTACTGAGGGTCGATGTGAATTCTCCTCTGGATCCGGAGAGTGAGGTGATCCTCGATGACACAAGGTTTAGAAGCCACACAAGGACGATATCCGAGCTTAAAGATGCAAAAGTGGTCATATTGGCACATCAAAGCAGACCCACGAAGAAAGACTTTACAACGCTCGAGGCACACGGGGAGAAATTTCAGGAGATTCTCGATAGACCCGTAGAGTACGTCGAGGATGTCATCGGGAGATATGCGAGGGAGAAGATAAGGGAGATGAGGAGAGGAGACATCATTCTACTGGAAAATGTAAGGATACTATCCGAAGAGGTATCAGAGATGAAACCTGAAGATATGGGAAGAACGCTTCTGGTTGAGAGGCTCTCCGGGTTGGCGGATTTTTATATAAACGATGCCTTTGCCACATCCCATAGAGCACAACCGAGTATTGTGGGCTTTCCGCTCGTGATGCCGTCCTGTGCCGGAAGGTTGATGGAGAAAGAGTTAGATGAGCTTGGGTGGGCATTCACGGAGAACTCTCATCCTGTGACATTTGTCTTTGGTGGGAATAAAGTAGATGATACAGTAAAAGTGATAAAAAATGTCTTGAAACGTGGGAAGGTGGATAAGATCCTTCTTGCAGGACTCGTGGCAAATGTTTTTCTCGCTGCAGATGGTATAGATATCGGAGAGAAAAATTTAGGATTTGTTGAGAGAGAAGGATACATAAAGCAGATAGAGGAAGCAAAAAGGATATTAAAAGGATCCAAAGATAAGATAGTTTTACCAAAGGATCTCGCGATCAAGAAAGAGGGGGAGAGAATAGAC
This sequence comes from Candidatus Methanolliviera sp. GoM_asphalt, assembly GCA_902158745.1. GTDB lineage: Archaea > Halobacteriota > Methanoliparia > Methanoliparales > Methanoliparaceae > Methanolliviera. The sequence continues at coordinate 11,716 of CABGHH010000016.1, read as the reverse complement.
GTCAATGTGAGGGATTTCCCGGTGGAGTATCCTATATGTGATATAGGTATCGAGACCCTTGTCAAATTTTCAAATGTGATCGAAAATGCGCAGATAGTAGTCATTAATGGGCCTGCGGGAATATTTGAGGAGGAAGAATTTTCTTTAGGAACGTACGAGATATTAAAGGCGTCCGCAAGATCCAAATGTGCCCTGATAGGAGGAGGGCACACAGCGTCGGTTGCCCGCAGGTTGCATCTGGAGGGAAAGCTTAGGCACATAAGCACAGGAGGCGGAGCAAGCATAACTTTTCTTGCCGGAGAAAAACTTCCGGGCGTGGAAGCACTCAAAAGATCAAGAAAAAAATTTAAAAATCGCCTCGATGGCTCAGTTGGCAAGAGCGGCTGACTTGTAATCAGCAGGTCGAGGGTTCAAATCCCTCTCGAGGCTTCTTTTGATCATTTTTTTTCAGACACCAATAACTATATTCGTCTATCGTTTGACAATTATTCAATTGTTCGACAACGGTCATGCAAACGCAAAAGATATTTATTTGGGGAACTGTTCTTTCACTATCGGTGAAGTAAAATTAAAGAAGAGATATGGATCGAGAAGTATAGGCCAAAAACCTTAGACAGGGTTGTGGGTCAAGATGGTATCGTAGAAAGGTTGAAATCCTATGCAAGATCTGGAAAAATGCCTCACTTGCTCTTCTCTGGGCCTCCTGGTGTCGGAAAAACTGCTTCTGCTATTGGTCTGGCAAGAGGATTGTATGGAGATTTGTGGGAATACAATTTCACCGAATTGAACGCGAGCGATGATAGAGGGATAGATGTTGTGAGAAACAAGATAAAAGTTTTTGCGAGGATAGCTCCAGTTGGTGGATTCGATTTTAAGATAATTTTTCTGGACGAGGCGGATGCACTTACCTCAGACGCGCAATCAGCCTTGAGAAGAACGATGGAGATCTTCAGCAACAACTGTCGTTTCATCTTAAGTTGCAATTATTCATCAAAGATAATAGAACCCATACAGAGTAGATGTGCCGTCTATAGGTTTAAATTTCTCTCCGCGGATGCCCTAAAAAAGGTCATAAGAGAGATAGCAGAAGAAGAGGGTATAAAGATAAGAGACGATGCTATAGAAGCTTTAAAAGATGTGTCCGGTGGAGATATGCGTAAGGCGATCAATGCGCTCCAAAGCTCCGCGGCGATCGAAAGGGAGATAGAAAAAGAAACCATCTATGAGATGGCGGCGAGTGTTAGACCGGATGAGATGAGGAAAATTCTTGATTCGGCGCTTGGTGGATCATTCGATAAGGCAAGGGACCAACTCTCTCTTCTAATTGAGAAAGGAACATCTTCAGAGGAGATCATCAAGGTGATACACAGAATAATCTTCGATCTCGATATTACAAATGATAAGAAGGTTAGGCTTATAGATAGGCTCGGGGAGACGGAGTTTCGGATAACGGAGGGGGCAGACGAGAGGATACAACTCGATGCCCTGCTCGCATATATTGCCCTTATGGAATGAATGAAGTAGGAAAGAGTATCTATCCTAAAATAAGGCATTCACTCCTGCTCATTTAGATAAGTAACAGCATTTTTAATTCCACCAAGCGTGAGGTTCTCCATATGATATATCTGCCTGATCTCTCTTATAGTATAACTTCCGTATCTCTCAGACCAGTAGCTACTCTGTATCGGGTTTAACCATACACTATAGCTGAACCGGTCTCTTATTCTCTTAAGCCAGACTATTCCGGGCTCGGTATCATCGACACCGTACTCGATAGCACCCCTGGGGCTGAAGAGTTCTTCAGGAGCCATCGAAGCATCGCCGATTATCAATACCCTGGTGTCAACAGGGTTATTTGATAAAAATTTTTTTGTCGGATAATCTTTTAGCCTTTGTGGATCAGAGAAGAGATTACCATAGATACAATTCCTAAAATAATAGGTTGAGAGGTCTTTGAAGCGGTCTTTAATCTTTGAAAAAACCAGACTGACTATACTGACGTACCTGCTCATCGAATAGCCGCCGTTGTCTATCAAGAGTGTTACCCGAATATTGTCCCTGAGCTCCGGTTTAAAGATGAACTCGATCTCTCCTGCGTTCTTTGCAGTCCTATAGATCGTTTCGTTCAGGTCAAGATCGGTCTTTGGTCCTATCGGAACCATCTTCTTAAAGGTGCCAAGGACCTGTCGGATATTCTCAGCACGTAACCCGGCGTTATCGGAGTAATTTATATACCTTCGCTCACCGATAGTTTTTATGGCAGACTGCCTCTCAGATCTTCCATAAACCCTGATACCGCCATAGCTATTTCCAGAATGCCCATAAGGAGATGTTCCTCCGGTGCCTATCCACTTATTGCCACCGTGGTGTGCCTCGGTCTGCTCCTCAAGCGTCTTTAAGAACCGTCTGAAGAGCTCCTCTGGGGAAATTTTCCATTGAATCTCCGCAGGTTTAAGCTTCCCTTCTCTCATTTGCGTATCGAGCCATTCCCTGAACGGTTTATTCTCCAAAAGTTTGTTCAGATCAGTAATCTCCCCTGATGCTGGTAGTTCAATACCGTAAAAGTACTTTGAAAACGCGCGGTCAAAGTTATCCAGGTGTTCTATCCTCTTGACGCAGATGAGCCTGAGTAAATTATAGAGATCATCCACATTCTCCGCCAAACCTTTCTTCAAACCCTCCTGTAATTCAAGAATATACTGCGTCGTTATGGGAACACCATAACTTCTTAACGTGTAAAAGAAATCGACGAAGAACATTTTACTCTAATAATCCCGCTCTTTAAAGATGTTTGAGTTATGCTGGCGGTGAAAGTTATTGGTGTAAGCCTGTATATCACCTGCCCGTTTCAAAAGAACCCCAAGAAATGGCACTCTTTCCTTGTAATTTTTTTTTCTAAGTTCCGACGGAGATATGTCTTCGTGTTCAAGTGCACCTATCCAGTTCAGGATCTCACTTGTGGCAGGTGATTTTTCAAAACCCTGGTCACGGAGGTCGTAAAATATATCAAGTGCAACATCAACCAGTTTTTCATCTGTCTTTGGGTAATGAAGTGAGATGATCTGTCTCATCTGTTCTGGTGTTGGGAATTCTATGTAGTGGCAGTAACACCTTCTCAAAAATGGATCAGAAAGCTCTTTTTTGGCGTTACTGGTTATTACAATGAATGGTTTATTTTTAGCAATGATTTTACGATCTATCTCTCTTATTGTAAATTCATAAGCATCTAAAATATCCAGAAGGTTATCCTGAACGTCTGACTCTGTTTTGTCTATCTCGTCGAGTAGAAGGACTCCTCTTTCCTCCGCCAAAAATGCCTTTCCGATCGGCCCATATACGATATAATCATCAAATTTTGCCGGATCTCTCTCTGTTTCAGCCGACCCAAATCTCGATTCGTACAGCCTTGCCACCGTGTCATGATCGTAGCAGAGCTCTTCTCCTTTCATGGTCGATTTGCATCTTGCCACATAAATCTTCATAGAAAGAGCACGGGCAACCTCAAAGGCAAGCTGGGTCTTTCCTGTCCCTGCCTCGCCCATCAGGAGCAGGGGTTTTTCCATGACGATCGCAATGTTAACTATCGATCCAAGTTCTGGGGCGAGGAAATATCTGTCAGTTCCTACAAATCCTGCTACCTCTTCTTCTCTTGTCATCTCTTCAATATTCATAATTCGAATCATCTCTTTGATAGCTATTCTTATATTTTTCCCGACACCTCCACAATTTCCCGTTTTTTTATTGGCAAGTTAACGAAAACAGCAATATGACCTTCTCTTTGCAAGGATTAGATAATTATATTTTTTCAGAGATTGGCAAAGTTTATTGCTAAATAAACTTTATCCTCCAGAACTTAGACGAGCCCCATATAAATGGTGACTTTCATATCAATGATTTAAATATCCTTTCTGTTTATTGTGTTGGGTGGGATCTCTTCGATTTATAGCCAATGAAAACCCATAAGCTTTAGCTTGGAGTAGTTCTTACTTTCGTGGTATATTCCCCCATCGATCTCGACGCATACTCTATATACTCTGGGGGAATAAGAACCACACTTCTTAACATTTACTACCCATGGTAATCTCTTCATAAAATCGATCTCCTCGGCCCGACAGAAGTCATATAGATAGATCTTCTTTTTTCTCTCTTTCTTTATCGCATCTATCAAGAGATATGCAAAATTCTTTCCTATTTTGGGGGCGGGAGCAATCACCCGATCGAACGAGTTCTTCTCTTCGTGATCATTCTCAAATAACTCTTCAGCATCGATGTTGAGCGCTTTTACGGACCCCTTCAGTTTATTCATCTCCAAATTTTTTAGGAGATACCGAAATGCGTCCGGATTATTTTCGACAGCAACGATCCTCACTTTTTTCTTCTTAGTTATGACGATCGGAAAAGGCCCTACACCTGCGAATAAACAGAGGATGTTTTCCTCATCATTCACCTCTTGGGCGATCCTCTTTCTCTCCCCGGAAAGAGAAAAGCTGAAATGGACCTTATTTATATCGAAGAGAAGATCGCAATGCTCTTCTCTATAGATAATCTCGGTCATCCCTTTCCCATAAACCACACGATATTTTGGGACTCTATATTCTCCTTCTGTATTGCCTTCTTTCTTTAAAATTTTTTTTGTGGAGGGCTTTTTCTTAAATACCTCCTCAATTCTTTCTTTTGATATTATCGCAACGTCTCCAATCCATCTGATAGTCATCCTTCACATATCTCATCAATCAACCTTGGTAAGACATCTATCAAGTCTCCCACGATGCCGATGTCGCAAAATTTAAAGATTTGGGCATCTCTGTCCTTGTTTATGGCAAGGATAAACTCCGAATTTTGCACTCCCATCATATATTGTGTTGAGCCAGAGATGCCGAGTGCGATATGTATCTTGGGCGATATGATCTTACCACTTTGGCCTATCAGGAAACGCTCTTCGATGAATCCCTCATCAACGGCGGGTCTACTCCCACCCATAGAAGCCCCCAAGAGCGTCGCTAGCTCCTCAGCCAATTTAAAGATCTCTTCTTCGCAGGCGCCCAAGCCCACTCCCACGACGACGTCTGAGGACTCCAATGGCTCTGATTCCTTCTCCTTAACGACCTTTAGCGTTTCTGATCTTTCAAAAATCCTCGATTTTACAACCTTATATGCACCAAATTCAACTGGAATTATCTCTCCTTCTCTCCCATCAATCTTTTTCGCCTTTTTATAGGATCCTCTCATTATCGTTGCCATCTGCGGTTTCGTTTGGGATCTTATGACAAAGACATTTCCGCCAAATCCCGGTACGTAACATCTCAATCCCTTCTTATCCACATCCAATTTGAAGACGTGAGAAGATAAACCAGTCTTTAGCCTTGCAGCAACGCTTGCCGCCAAATCTGCGCCAACACCCATATGACTGAAGAGAAAGACCTCCGGTTTATACCTAACCGCCAAATTGGCTACGATATCAGCATAAATATCGCTTTGATATAGCTTTAAGCAAGAATCTTCTGCCAGATACACCTTATCCGATCCTCGAGATATCAATTTCTCATATTCTTTACCATTACCTGTCAAAAGGACAGTCGCGAGATCGCAATTTAATTTCTCCGCTATCTCCCTGCCACAACTCAACAATTCGAGAGAAGTCTCCCGAATCACGCCTTCTCTTTCTTCCGCAAACGTCCAAACTTCTCTCATAGAAACCGTTTCAACCGATTAACTGCCTCCATTGCTACCTCGTCCAGATCTCCAGATATCAACCCCTCTCTCTTCTGTTCCATAGGAATCACCCGTTCCACGTACGTTGGAGACCCAAGTGATCCAACCCTATCCGCATCGGCACCTATATCCTTAATATCCAATTGGATGATCTCCTTTTTAAACGCGTTCATGATATCATAAGCGCTCGGGATGTGCGGATCGTTTATTCCTTTTGCCACACCGATCAATACCGGAACTCTTGCCCTGACAATCCTTATATTCGATTCCATCTTCGATTCCGCTTCGACCGTAGATTCATCCAAAAATTCGATCTTTCTGACACCTGTGATATGAGGAATGCAAAGAAATTCGGCGAGTTGCGGTGGGACCTGACCTGTTCCGCTGTCTATCGTTTCGTTTCCGCACAGGACGATCTCAAATTTTATCTTGCTTATTGCACACGCCAAGACGTAGCTCGTCGCCAACGTATCTGATCCAGAAAGGCATCTATCACAGATGAGTATAGATTCATCCGCGCCGAACGCCAATGCATCCCTGCAAACTTCGATCGCCTGTGGAGGACCCATGCTCAATACGGTGATCTCTCCTCCAAATCTCTCTTTGATCTTCAACGCTTCTTCCAGCGCGTTTTTGTCGAGGGGATTAAGCACCCCTAAAATCCCTCTCCTGTCGATCCTCCCCTCTTCGTCGATCTTAATCTTCGAGATCAGATGCGGATCTGGAACTTGCTTTATACAGACGATTATATTATTCATCTACACACAGTCTCTTCTCTCTTTCTTATAACTTTATGGTGCAAAAAATTTATAAACGCACAAAAATAATGCCTTTTATGGAAGTAGAAATAAGAATAAAGCTCAAAGAGGGTATATCAGACCCGGAGGGGGAAAACACAAAGAAAGCACTGAGGCTTCTTGGGTTTGAAGATGTCTTGAACGTTCACACACTAAAGACGTTCAGGATAAAATTGGACGATTCGGATGAGAAAAAGGCAGTTGAAGAGGCTAAAGAGATGTGTAAAAAACTCCTTGCAAATCCGGTTATTCATGATTATGAGATAAGAGTGAAAAAATGAAAGATTTGGTCAGTGAAGTCGATCTCATCGACTCAGATGACGATTATTTGAGGAGGATTAGTGAAGAGATGGGTCTTGGTCTGAGCGTGGACGAGTTAAGGATCATAGAAGATTATTTTAAAGAGAGGGGAAGGAATCCAACCGATATAGAGCTTCAATCTCTCGCTCAGGCATGGTCGGAACACTGCTGTTATAAGAGTTCTAAAACACTTCTCAAAAGATATATCCTGATAGATGCATTTGAAAATGTCCCATTTTCAAGTTTGCAAATCAAAGATTTGCAACCACCGCAGAACATTCTCATGGGAGAAGACGCGGGAATATTGGAATTTAACGATGAATATGCCTATGCGGTGGCATTTGAGAGCCACAATCACCCATCAAACATAGAACCCTATGGCGGAGCCGCAACAGGGATTGGTGGTATAGTGAGGGACGTCGTCTGTATGGGTGCCACGCCAGTGGCTTTGGTCGACCCACTCTTTTTTGACCCACTGAAGGGGATAAAATCAAAATTTTTATTGAATGGCGTCGTATCTGGAATAAGTGACTACGGAAACAGGATTGGAGTTCCGACAGTCTCAGGAATGGTATATTTTGACGAGGATTATGTTAGCAATTGCCTCGTGAATGTTGGATGCGTTGGAATTGTCAAAAAAAGTGAGATCATAAGGAGCAGGGCAAAGGAAGGCGATCTTTTCATTCTGGTGGGTGGTAGAACGGGGAGGGACGGCATACATGGCGTCACCTTTGCATCCGCAGAACTATCAGAGAAGTCCGAAGAGGATCGAGGGGCAGTTCAGCTCGGCGATCCAATAACCAAAGAGCCGCTCATTCATGCCTGTCTGGAGGCAAATGAAAGGGGATTGCTTGACGGGATGAAAGATCTGGGTGGCGGAGGATTGTCCTGCGTGATCGGCGAGATGGCTCTCGCAGGAGGTTGTGGGGCAGAGATTGAATTGGAGAATGTCCCACTCAAGGAAGAAGGGTTGAAACCCTGGGAGATACTTGTATCTGAATCTCAGGAGAGGATGATGCTCTCCGTCGATCCGAAGAACCTAAGAGAGGTCTTTTGTATATTTGAAGGCTGGGATCTTCTCGCAACCGTCATTGGAAGAGCAACGAAGAGAGGTTTCTTAAAATCAAATATAATAATGAAGAGATCTATGAGATCGATCTGAATTTCTTGGTGGATGGTGTCAGATACAATAGAATATATGAGATAAAGAATAAAGAGGAGAAACTCGAACGTTTTAATGAGCCTCGCAATTACGAAGAGACATTCTTATCGATCCTCTCGAGTCCAAACATCGCGAGTAAGGAATCAATAATCCGGAGATACGATCATGAGGTCGGAGGGCGCACCGTTTTAAAGCCACTTCAAGGGGAGATAGGGTTCTCTTCCCATGGAGACGCATCGGTCATAAAACCGCTCGAAGATTCTTATAAGGGGTTAGCGATAACCTCAGATGTAAATCCGTCTTTCATGAAGATAAATCCATATAAAGGATCTCTCTCGGCGGTGGATGAAGTTTGCAGGAATCTGGTCTCTGTTGGATCACTTCCCCATTCTCTCGCGGATTGTCTGAACTTTGGAAATCCGGAGAAGCCTTTGGTGATGGGGTATTTTCATGAGTCCGTCAGGGCACTCGGCGAGATTGCAAGGGAACTTGGACTGCCTTACTCTTCGGGAAACGTCAGTTTTTACAACGAAACACCAGAAGGAAGCATCCCGCCAACGCCGGTAATTCTTGGTGTGGGGATCATTGAGGATATAAGAAGATCTATTACTTCTGATATCAAGGGAAGAAATCCAATCTATTTGATTGGAGAGACGCGTGAGGAGTTAGGAGGATCGGAATATTTAAAGATCATAGGTGTGAGTGGAGTAGTTCCGGATGTCAATATCAAAGTACTAAAGCGATCCATCGAGGCGATCCTAAAAGAGATGGCAAAAGGAAATATAGCTTCATGCCACGATATTTCAGAGGGTGGTATTGCAGTCTCTCTCGCAGAGATGTGTCTGGGAGGGAATATCGGGGTTGATGGTGATCTGTCGGGGATGGGAGAGATGATTGCAAATCGAAGGTTTGCAAACTTGAAAATCGGAGATTTTCAAATGAGGAGCGACATAAAATTGTTCTCGGAATCTAATACGAGATGGATCGTTGAAGTGAATAAAAAGAGAGAGGAAGAATTTGTTGAAGATTTGAAAGATCGGAGGTTGGGATGCACGTATCTCGGGAACGCCGGGGGTGATAGGATACGGATAAGCGACAAGAAGAAGGGTCTTATAGATATCCCGCTGGATAAGATAAGAGATATCTGGGGTAAAGGGCTCGAAAAATTCCTGAGATGAGAGGGATAAGATGGCTGAAGAGAAGAACAAAAGATATGTAGAACTTGTTTGGGCAGGAAAATATGATAAATTTGACAAGGGAGATAAAATTCCAATCGAAAAGCCAAACCTCCCCTTTCAAGTCGTTGAAACGGTAAATAAACCGAGGGTTAAGGGCGCCTATTTCTATCCAGAATACGAATATCCTGAAAATTACCCGAAGGACTGGGAGAATCTTTTAATTTGGAGTGATAACAAACTGGTAATGTCTTCTTTGATAAAGCAGGGCTGGGCTGGAAAAATTAATTTGATTTACATTGACCCGCCATTTTTTACAGGTGCAGATTTCACGATCAGAACGAGATTGGGAGATGAGAGGATTGAGAAAGAGCCATCGATCATTGAGGAGCGGGCTTATAGAGATACGTGGAGCGGTGGAATTGCCTCTTATCTCAAATATATGTATGAGAGATTGGTTTTAATGCGAGATTTGCTGGCGGAGAATGGTTCTATTTATGTTCATTTGGACTGGCATGTGGGACATTATGTAAAGGTGATGATGGATGAGATTTTTGGGTATGAGAATTTTAGGAATGATATAACTTGGAAAAGATACCATGGGGCAAAAAATAATGCGGGAAGGAAATGGTGGGAAGAAACTGATAATATTCTAATGTTTACAAAATCAGACTCTTATATTTTTAACGGAGATTTTAAGCCTTTATCCGATGAATATATTAAGAAAGAATACAAGTTTACCGATGGAAAAGGGAGAAGGTATCGAACTGCTCGAAGGCAGAAAGCAAGCAAATATCAGGTTGAACGTAATATTTACTATTTAGATGAGTCGAAAGGAGTGGCAGTTGGAAATTTATGGTATGATATAAGTCATGTAGTCAGCAATGCACCTGAGTATACAGCTTTTTTCACTCAAAAACCCGAAGCCCTCCTAAAACGCATCATCCTCGCATCCTCCAACCCCGGCGAGATCGTTTTTGATGCTTTCTGTGGATCAGGCACAACTTTGGCAGTAGCAGAGAAACTTGGAAGGCGATGGATAGGTTGCGATCTCTCTAAATTTGCCATTCATGTTACGAGAAAAAGATTATTGGATCTTCATAATTCAAAAGATTTAGTGGAGGTGAAGAATGAGCGGTAAGAAAGCAAAATCTATAGATGAGATAGTTAAAATTTTGAAACTTCATAACATCGAGATGAGAAAAAAATTTAAGATTAAGGAGATAGGTGTTTTCGGGTCTTATGTTAGAGGCGAGCAGACAGAGAAGAGCGATATAGACATTCTCGTTGAGTTTGAAGATAATTATAAGACATTTGATAACTATATGGAGCTTAAATTTTTCCTTGAAGTGATTTTAAACGCAAAGATTGATCTAGTGATCAAAACAACAATAAGGGATGAGATAAAACAAAATATTTTATCAGAGGTGACTTATGCCTGAAAGAGATTTTAAACTCTTTATTATTGATATTAGGGATTGTGCTAATAGAATATTGGATTATACCCGGGGTAAATCATTTGAGGAATTTATAAAAAACCAGATGTTAATAGATGCAGTGGTTAGAAACCTTGAGATAATTGGCGAAGCAACTAAAAATCTACCAGATAAAATAAAATTAAAATATCCCCGGATTGAGTGGAGGAAGATTGCAGGTTTAAGAGATATAGTTATTCATGGGTATTTCAGAATAGACTATGAAATTTTATGGGACATAATTCAAAATAAAATCCCGGACTTGGCTATTAAAATTCTGGAAGTGCTAAAAGGGGAGACTGAAGATGGGAGATAAAAAATATGGAAAGCCAGCAAGACCTTTTGAACTCTGGAATATTGGAAACTATGAAACCGTCTATTGGCAGGAGAAACAGGATGAATATCTTACCTTTATGCTAAAACTCTATCAAACTCAACCTTTAACTGGATTTAGATACTTGCATGGAAGAAAAGGAGACAAAGCAGTTCATATAGGTCCATTAAACGCTCCCGTTACGATGGAAGAGGTGGAAAAGGTAGTCATAGAATGCAGAGCAAATAATTTCAATAAAGCAGATGTCTTAGGATGGGAATGGAGTTATGAGGTGAATGAACTTGCAAAGGAGTTGGCAAAGAAGAACGGAGTCGATATAAGACTTATCCAGATCCCATCCGTAAATGAGATAAAATCCTCTCTCGTCGGCTTTGATCTGCAATTATTGAAGATACCCGACAAGGTGATAGAAAAAGATATAGCAAAATACGTAAAATTCCCAGAGGTCGCCTATTTAGAGATTGAGACAGAAATCAAAGGTAGAGAGATAACATTAAAGATCACAGACTTTCAACTTTCACCGACCGTGGAACTTGTAGAGATCGCCGGTAAAATAGATGATTCCCGTGAGTTGATAGATTACTGGGCGATAGATTGGGATTACAAGGGCGATACGTTTCATAATCAGTGGCAGAGTTTCAGGGTGAAGAAGGATCCAAAGGTGGATTATGAAGCTAAACACAAATATGAAAATGCTGGAGAATATCAGATAATGGTAAAGGTTGTGGATGTCTTTGGGAATGATACAAATAAGGTTTTGG
>CABGHH010000015.1 GCA_902158745.1 Candidatus Methanolliviera sp. GoM_asphalt | reverse complement strand
TAAGTTAAAGTATACTGATTACAATATGATATGCTTTTCAAAAGAGAAGACAGATCTCCATTACGATCAAGTAGCTTGTATCCCTTAATGATTTGAGAAATCTCTTCTAAAGAATATTTTTTCATAAATTTCATCATTTAGGTATATCTTCCCTCTTTCGATCATTCAAAGAGCGTATCTTCTATCAGTTCTACCCCTCTTTCCGTGATCTTCTCGATTGCTAACTCAAGATCGCTCACCCTCAAAATGAAGACAGCACCCGAGGTACCCGAGTAAGCATAAGCATAATCGATGTTCACGTCCGAATCACCGAGAATTTTTGCGATCTCATACAACCCCCCTGGCTCGTCCTTCATCTTGATCCCGAGTACACGGGTCAGGGAAACTGTGAATCCTTTCTCATGAAGTTTCTTGCACGCTTCATCAGGTTTGTTAACCAGCATGCGAACCACTCCGAAATCTCCCGCCTCCGCAATACTGAGCGCAAGGATGTTTATCTCTGCCTCGTTCATTGCATCTGCCACCTTTGCCAGTCTTCCGGGTTTGTTCTCCAGGAATATGGAGATCTGCTTTATTGCATAGTTAGTCATACATATCCGCCCCTCTCACAACGTCCTCCTGTCGATGACCCTCTTTGCCTTTCCCTCGAACCTAGGAAGCGTGCCAGGCTCTATTAATTCCACCTCTGCGCTGATATTCAACACAGTACGGAGTTTATTGCCCACACGATCCTTTAAGAGCATCAGATCGTTGATCTTATCGCTGAATGCGTTCTCGTTCACCTCGACCATCACGAGCATATTATCTAGCATCTCTTTGCGGTCCACCACAATCTGGAAGTGATTTCCCACATCATCTATCGACATGAGGACATGTTCGACCTGCGATGGGAAGACATTAATTCCACGAATTATAAGCATGTCGTCTGTCCTTCCTTTGATTCTGGCCATCCTCGGATGTGTTCTCCCGCAGGCACACACTTCATCATAGATCTTCGTTAGATCTCCTGTTCTATATCTAAGAAGGGGTAATGCCTCCTTCTGTAATGTGGTGACGACCAATTCGCCATCCTCTTCGTTCTCAAGAACTTCGCCGCTCGCAGGATCGATTATCTCTATCAGCATCTGATCGCCCCAGACATGTGCACCGTTCTTCTCCTGACACTCTGTAAACATCGGCCCGCTAAGTTCACTCGTGCCATATATATCATAAGCATCGATTCCGAGTTCTTCCTCTATCCGATCCCTCATCCTCTCGCTCCACGGTTCAGCCCCGAGGATACCTGTCTTAAGATCGGTGTCATCCTTTATGTTGATCCCCATCTTCTCGCCCGTCTCTGCAATATGGAGAAGATAAGATGGTGTGCATGAAATTGCAGTGACCTTCATGTCTCGCATCAACTCAACCTGTCTCTCTGTGTTTCCGGTACTCATCGGCAGTACGCTTGCCCCTATTCTTTCCGCCCCGTAATGCAGTCCGAGTCCGCCCGTGAAGAGCCCATATCCATAACTTACCTGCATGATATCCCCCCTTCCAAGCCCACACGCGGTGAGCGATCTTGCGAGTGATTCTGTCCATAGATTAAGATCGTGCTCGGTATATCCGACGACGGTCGGCTTCCCCGTCGTTCCGGACGATACGTGATACCGCGCAACATCTGACTGTGACACGCAGAAGATCTTGTCCGGGTAGTTATCACGCAGATCTGTCTTTTGTGTGAAGGGGAGCGTTGAAGTGTCCTTAAGGCTATGTATATCATCAGGTGAAACTCCGCTCTTCTTCAACCTTCTTCTATAAAACGGCGAAAAATTATAGAGTTTATATACGAGCGTCTTAAGCAGTTTATATTGCAGATCCCTCAATTCATCAGCAGGGATTCTCTCCATTCGCGGGTTCCAATATTCCATCAAACAGCTCCTCCCTCATCAATTCAACACATCTCTTCATTATGTATCTTCCCCAACTCAAATGCCCTCATATTTATCTCCATCGTCTTTGGCGGAACAGATCTCCTGATCCCTTCGATCAAATTCTCTTCCTCAAATGGAAGGTGCGGTGATGCCAGACCGATCAGCACGATATTAGCGGCGAGCACATTTCCAGCCTCCGTTGCAAGGATATTTGCGTTGCAGATCTTGGCGTGATTAAATTTTGAGAGTAATAAACTATCCGTATCTGGATAGAGGGTTCCAGCGCGATATACAGTCGGAGGAACGATCGGCACGGTGTTGGATATGAGTATGCCATCTTTCTTGAGGTAATGACCATATCTGATTGCCTCCAGTGGCTCCAGAGAGATCAGCATATCTGCGCCACCGATCGGAACCAGTGGGCCCAAGTTGCCATCTATCCGCACGTGATTCTCAACGGAACCGCCTCTCTGCGCCATCCCGTGTGTCTCAGCACTTATGACGTGTCTCCCTTCGATGATGCACGCCTCTCCAATGATCCTCGCCGAGAGTATCGTGCCCTGGCCGCCGACACCCACGATTACAAGATCAAAGCTCATCTTCCTTCCCTCCTGATAATTGCACCGGAGGAACATAAGACCGAGCAGATGCCACAACCGTTGCAGAGATCGTTGATGATCGGTTTGATGTCGTAAAGTTCAATCGCAGGACATCCGTAATCCAGGCAATCTCCACATTTGGTGCACCTTTTAACGTCGATCTCGAATGGTATCTCTTCACCTTTGCGTTTCTTCTCGATTATGGCACACGGATGCCTTGCGATGATTACTCGAACGCCATGCTTCGCCTTAGCTCTGTGAAGCGCTTCTTTCATCGCAACAAAATCATAAGGATCGACGGTCTCTACAAGATCGGCCCCGCACGCCCTGCATATAGCCTCTAAAGATAGCTCTTTACATGTACCACTTATGTTCTCTCCCGTACCCGGAGTGGGCTGATGTCCGGTCATTGCCGTTGTCCTGTTATCGAGGATGACGAGCACCATCTTCGCGTCGTTATATGCCGCGTTGATCAATCCGGGAATTCCAGTATGCATGAAGGTGGAATCGCCTATCGTCACCACCACATTTCTCTCTTCGCAGTGGCTGATACCACTCCCTATGCTCACAGATGAACCCATACATAGACAGGTGTCAATGGCATGTGCACTCAGCGTATAGCACCCTATATCACTGGGATATATATCACCTTTGAAGACCTCTTCTATCGCATAGAGCGTTGGTTGATGCATGCAACCCGCGCAGAGGCTTGGAGGTCTTTTAGGAAGCCCCTCCTCAGGATCCCTCTCTTCATATCTGATCTTCGGTGAGATACCATTCTTCTCGAGGATGTCGTGGACGATATTGAGATTGAGCTCTCCTCCAAGCGGAACGTCTCCCGTCATCTTGCCTATGATCTCAGAAGAGGAAACCATTCTTACGGCCTCTTCCAATACAGGATCCAACTCCTCTATAACGAGTATCTTTTTGTGTCTCTCCGTGAATGCCTTGAGTTTTCTAAGGTCTATCGGATATGTACCTATCTTCATGAAGGAGACGCCATCAGGGATGAGTTCACGCAGATAAGCGCTTGCCACTCCGCTTGATATGATTGCTGTTTCCCCTCTATTCATAGAATAATTGAACGGAGTTGAAGAGAGATCCTCGATAATTTTCCCCTGTTTCTTATTGAGCTTCTTGTGCAACTCCTTTGCGTGTGCAGGAACCAGCACCCAACGTTTCGGGTCTTTCGCGAACTTTCCAATCCTGCTTTCTTTCGGAATGTCGTCTATCTCTATATCCGATCTTGCATGGCATATCCTGGTGGTCGGTCTCAACATAACAGGAATCTCGTGTCTTTCAGAGAGGCAAAAGGCATACTTGACCATATCTTTCGCCTCCTGTGGTGTTGAAGGGTCAAGACACGGTATCTTAGCGGCGTGGGCATACCTTCTCGAGTCCTGTTCGTTCTGGGAGCTATGAGGGAAAGGATCATCCGCACTCAAGACGACGAGCCCGCCCTTCACACCTGTATATGCCAACGACATGAACGGATCCGCGGCGACGTTAAGCCCAACGTGCTTCATCACACATATAGACCTCAAACCGCACCACGAGGCACCTATCGCATTTTCGAGTGCCACCTTCTCGTTCACGGACCACTCCACGTAAAAATTCCTATCGTGGTATGTGCTCAACGTATCGATGACCTCTGAAGAGGGCGTGCCAGGATAACCGGTGGCAAAATCTAGACCCGCCTCAAGAGATCCTCTCGCAATCGCCTCGTTACAAAGCATAAACCTTTTAATTTTAATCTCCCTCCAACGAGGATTTAAATGTTTATGGAGCATTCCTGTTTTCAATATAAATAGCTAACTGATCGATCTTCTTCGAATTTTTTAGCGGTTGAACGTTCTCAAACCCTTTTAATATTCTGATCTTGGACACCGAGCAGAAAAATTTATAAAATTCTACGGAGTCAAATAGAATAGACGTTATTTTGCCATACTCCACGCTACTTTGATCGAACAAATAAAAAACGATCTTCAATGCTCGTTAGATATCAGAGGATGAATAAGCAATCGGGATGGATACGTGATAAGGATCTACGCCATATTTCAATCTCCTCTTTATCTCCAAGATGCCCATCTTGTAAAACGCTTTGAGCAACGCGATCAGGACGTAAGCAATTAAGGTGGAGAAGATCTGGATCAAGACGGCGTTCAGATTCTTCCCGATAAACCTCTCGATCTTTAAATATGACTTTATCTCCCTGAAAAATATCTCTATCGACCATCTCATTCCGTAGATCTCTTTTATTTCCTCCGGTGGAAGATCTAAATTCGTGAGGTATCTCTCAGTACCTTCATCCGTATAAAATGTCACCGATCTAAATATCGAGCCGTTCGATAGCTTGATCGTCTCATCTGATATTTTTCCCTCGATTTTTTTAGATAGAACTTCATACTTCGTATTGATCTTCATCGGCGTGATAAACCTGTATCCTTTCTCGCCCAACTCCTTAAACCTATTTAATTTCCAATATCCCTTGTCAAATACCAAAACGACGTCACGCAGATCGATAAATACGTTTGAATCTTCTAAGAGGTCATCGAATTCCAATGAATCGTGTACATCTCCAGGTGTAACCATAACGGTGAGAGGAATCGTCAATGGTTCCAATATGGCAGACGTATGGATCTTTATCCCTTCCTCTGTCTCTCCCGTTAACCCGCAATACCCGAACTTGGAATATTTAGATTTCCAGACGATGAACGTCGAGTCTATTCCAAGAACTTTTAGATCCCGTTTCATTCTCCAATGTTTCCGATCTCTCCATATGAGATCGATCAATTCATAAAATGCCCATACGAATGCCCTGTAATCCCTATTCTTATTCACCTTTGATAGTTGTGATTTGCTGATCTCAATCAACTTATATCTCTCTGATAGAATCCCTTTTAGTGAATCGGATAACTCCGTCAGGGTTATGCAGTCTCCTATAACGTGCCAGAGCATGATCAATAGATGTTCTCTCATCTTTTCTTTGAGAATCCATCTATTTCCGTCTTTTCTGCTATTCCTTCCACGTCTATCTTTTTGAACAATTTGATGAACTGTTTAAAGAGGTCTTTCGATCTTCTTCTTTTACTTTGCATCCCAATCCCCAAAAGCTGAATGGATACAAGGTTTTAAAATATTTGTGTTAAAAAGAGGAGTCAATAGATAGATTTAAATATTGGAAACGTCATTGTTGGGATTAGTATGCAAGCCCCCCTATTTATACTTTTCTCTTCTTAAATAACCGAAACGACTTCTTGAAAATCGAATGGTTTATAAGATAATAGTACCAGAGAGCTGTAGGTGAAGAAACATAGTCCAGAGAAGATGACTAAATTAGAGAAGATATTCGGCGGGAACGCACAGACCATCACTCTCGAGTATCTACTCAAAAATCGTGGCAAGATAACATATCTATCAGGCATTGCAGAGGAGAGTGGGCTTTCACACTCCAGCGTTGCGCGTATGATAGAGTCGCTCTTGGAGAATGACATCGTAAAAGAGATCAAGATAAGCAAGCAGACGAGAACCTTCGCGTTGAATGAAGATAACGAGATAACCAAGCTATTGATAGGGTTTTATAAAAATGTGAAGAATGTTAGCTGATGGGTAATCTTGATTTTTGTCTTTACTCTCATCTTCCCAACTTTCTGATACCTTCCTGAGACTGCCGTTTTGAAGGATCAATTTTTGTGCTCATTCGTACCTTATAGCTTCCACCGGGTTCAACCGGGCGGCACGAAAGGCAGGATATATTCCAGCGATGATACCAATACCCACCGAGACGACGAATGCGATAACAATGACGACGGGTGATACAGAGAGCGTGACAGGAACATCTAACCCCATCATATTGGTATGGGAAAAGAGCTTAGATAATGAAAATACCGCCCCCCAACCCACTATAATTCCTATAATTCCCCCCAGTACCCCAATCAGCACGGATTCAATGAGGAACTGAGATAAGATGTTCTTCCTCTTTGCCCCCACCGCCTTCCTTATCCCGATCTCCCTCGTTCGTTCGGTGACAGAGACGAGCATGATGTTCATGATGCCTATGCCTCCCACCAAAAGTGATATCCCGGCAATAAATCCTGCGAGGACACTGAGCATCTCCATTGATTGGGATATTGTATCGAGGACCTGTGCCATGTTATCTACGACGAAATCGTCATCTTCACCCTCTCTGAGATAATGTCTCTCTCTTAGTAGCGGAGGAATCTCTTCTTTCACCGCATCCATCTTATCACGTCCGGATGCTTCAACCCATATTATGCTTACGCGATCTTCTCCTTTTGGGGTACGCATGGGTTTCAATCTCGACGCCATCGTCGTTATGGGAACAAGTATTACGTTATCCGGGGAGTTCTCTCCACCACCCCCCTTCTTCTCCAAAACTCCAATGACCTTAAGGTGGCGGCTCTTCACCTCCGTTTTCAACCCCACTAGCCCCAGCACGCCGGAACCGCTCCCATCCTTGCTCGTGGTAATTGTTTGTATGCCCACCCGAACCATCTCACCGACCGGATCTGCATCCCCAAAGACCTCTTTTGCTACATAATCACCGAGGACGCATACCTTATCTTTAACTTCCAGATCATAGGAGGAGATGAATCTTCCATCTGTAACAGAAAAACTGCGAACCGATCTAAATTCTGGAGTAACTCCCTGCATTGTCGTGTAAATATTATTTCCGGCGGCGTTCACCTGAACTGAAGTTTGACTGACGGGGGCCACTTCGGCGACATACGGCAGATTGGAGATCGCCTCCGCATCGTCTATCGTCAACGTTTTGGCAGATCCAACGCGCGTAGTCACTCCTCTCTCGGTGATCGCACCCGGATATACCCAGACAAGATTTGATCCCACCGCCTCCTCGATCCCGTCCACCATTCCGGATCCTATCCCCTCCGTCAGGGATACCAGGAGCACCACCGCGGCGATGCCAATGATTATCCCCAATAGCGTCAGGATGAGCCGCATTTTGTTTGCCGATATTGCACGCCAGCCGATCCATAACTCGTTGCTTAGATTCATATCAGCCCATCTTATTTTGAGAAAACCTCTTCATGATCGATCTTGCCGTCCTTGATGTGGATGATGCGATTTGTATGAGATGCGATCTCTCTGTCGTGCGTGACGACGATGATCGTGTGCCCCTCCTTCTTGTTCAGCTCTTCAAAGATATTTATGATCTCCTCACCGGATTTGCTGTCCAGATTCCCCGTCGGCTCATCCGCCAAGATGATGGAAGGATTCTGAACCAGCGCCCTGGCGATCGCTACCCGCTGTTGTTCTCCACCCGATAGTTCATTGGGAGCGTGTTTGGCACGATCAGATAAACCTACCCGCTCTAGTGCGTGTAATGCCAACCTATGCCGTTCAGACCGGGGCATATTATTATAGAGCATGGGTAGTTCGACGTTCTCCACCGCAGTCATTCGGGGAAGCAGGTTATAATTCTGAAATACGAACCCGATCTTCTCATTCCTGATCTCGGCGAGTTTATCATCGTTCAATGTGGTGGTCTCCATGCCATCAAGACTATAATTTCCAGAAGAGGGTTTATCCAGACACCCAAGGAGGTTCATCAGGGTGGACTTGCCGGAGCCTGAAGGGCCCATGATCGAGATCATCTCACCTTCTTTGACCGAGCAGTTGACGTTGTCCAATGCACGTACCTCCGCGTCGCCCTTCCCATAGATCTTTGTGATACCGTTAAGTTCGATCATCTCGCTTCCGAGAATACTTTATTTGCCTTTTTGATTCTTTCTTCTGGTTAGCATTTTTGCATTTTTGCATCATTTGGATATTAAATATTCAGCGAACTAAGATCTCCTCTCCCTCTAAAGCTCCATCCAAGATCTCGGTCATCCCTCCGCTTACCTCTCCTAAGAGAACGCTTCGCTTCTGCACCTCTCCGTTCACCACCACACTCACCACAGGATCTTGCTCTGTCATCTCGATAGCCTCGCTTGGAACCCAGAGCGCTTCTTTCCCTTCCTCTATGATGATCTCAACGAACGCGGTGAGATTATCCTTGAGCTCCATCCCGGGGTCTTCCATCTCTATCTTGACCTCATATGTTACCACTCCCGCCTCTATTCCTCCCATCGTCTCCACAGACGTAATCTTACCTTTGAATCTCCTTCCTGGGATAGCATCTAGTGTTATTACCGCCTTTTGTCCTGCTTTGACCTTTAATGCGTCCATCTCGTCGACGACCGCCTCTACCTCCAGTTCGCTCGGATCGACCAGGACCATCACCGTCTTTGCCAGGTCGAGTCTATCCCCTTCTCTTATATCAACTCGGTTTACGATGCCATCGAATGGAGCGATGAGTTTTGTGTCTTCCAGGTCATTTTTTACATCCTCAAGGGAGATTTCACATAGTTTTAGGTTTTCTTCAGCGTGGCGTAGATCACGTGGCTTCTTTTCCCCACGCTGAAATGCCAACGCATCCTCGAGATCCTCCATCGCCTCTTTATATTCCCATGCCGCGACGATGTGCGCTTTGTCCGCCTTCGTCGTAGCAGAAGACCGATTTGCCTGCCACCCGATTAAAGCGGTGGTGATGGTAATAGGACCATCTAACCTATAATGCATCGGGTTGAACATGGTTACGATTCTCTCATTGGACGCCGAGAGCAGATCCATCGATGTTTTATACACCTCAAACCGCTTCTCTCTGACCCAGTCCTCATAGTTATTATCTACGTCGTATTTGCTTTTCACCTTACCGTATGCGTCTGTTGCATCTATCGGTGATACTTTCCCTTTCAGTTCTTTTCTGTAATTGGCTTTGGTTTTTTCCGATGCTCGTTCTGTATCTTCCGAATCAAGCACCGCCAATAGGTCCCCCTTCTTGACGAGATCGCCGTCGTCCACGCGAACCTCCTCAACGGTCTTCATCATAAGCGTCGTCTCCCCCGTGAAGTGCAGGTCGCTATAATGTGGCATCTTTAAATTTCCACTGGCATTCACCATCTTTGCAGACGTACTCTTCTCTATTGTTATGATCTCTCCCTCGAGTTTCTCCTCCTCTTTTGGAGTGAGCACGTTATAGAGAGCCAGAGCTACAACCAACAGTAGGACTACCCCTATTACTACCCCAGCAAGCCGCTTCATCTTTTGTACTCTCTGATGATATCAACCTTATGGAAGCGTGACTGCATTAAAGATCGTCGACCAGAGATCGACCGGCAACTTTATAAATTCGGTAAGAACCTCTACGCAAGCCGTTATCATACTTCCACTGGCAGTTATTAGTTCTGCTAAAACCATTTTATCTCCCTCCTCTCTTCTTGTTTTTCCGATAAAAATCTTTATATTAAAAGTTTGCCCAGATCACTCCATTCCGTCTATCATCAAAAAAGAAACTTATCAAAAAAAGAGCAGGGCAGGGACCTTTTTCTTTCGCCCGCATCAATAAAATTGTGCCCAACCATACCCCCGTATCTTGATTCTCCGCCAAAACTTGCCTCATCTTCCATATCATTGACATACGATAGCTTTGAGAACTGTATCCAACAGATCAACTCCCGACTGTACAAACACGGTAGCAACATTTGTCCACGCCGTTATGGTGCTTCCAAATGCCCCCCTATAGCAGTTATGAGCGTTTCCAGCGCCATTTTTTCACCTCCCTTTTCATTTTTTTTGTTTTAGCTATAAAAATTTGTCGCGACGTTCTATTTATCTCGCACCGAAAAAAAATAAAAAAAACAAAAGATCTCTCTTGGGGTTTAATCTCGTAACTTTACGATCATCAGATCTTAGCCAAGAAAGCCTCTGTTGTGGTATTAAGGATATCTACCAGCGCATTTGCAATTGACGGAAGCAGTTGTTCTATCATAGTTCAATTCACCTCCTCAAAATGGAATTAAGTCCACAAGTATCCCAACTATCTCAAGAGCGGTGTCAACCACAAAATTAAACGTCCCCACAACCCCTGCCACCGCAGCAGATCCCAAGCTTCCCAACAATTCTTCAAGCATTTATCTCACCTCTTTTATTTTCGCTCATTTTTAGCCATACAAACCTCCTCGGCTATTTTAATCTTTCATATCTCTTTATGAAAGCGCCGTTACTTCTCAAAAAGAGATCCTATTTTACCAACTATATCAGATATTAACTCTGGTATCATCCTTCTTTACCTCCCCTTTTTGTTTTTGTGGTGGAGAACATCTCTGAAAGTGCCCACTCCTTTCGTTTTAATGTTCAACATTCTATTATATAGTTAGCAGTATAAATAATTTGTCCCAACGTATCCCAGTTTTAGATAAAAACGTGGTAAATTTAGGCATAATCTTAATAAACTCAAATATATATATATTCTTAAATATTCCATTATCGCCCCCTAACATCTTTTACTTCATCCTAAATGATAAGATAGCGTGGCAAAGTTCTGCTCAGAGATGAGATCATATCTCTTCGTAATAAATGATATATACTTCATGATAGCGGTGTTCTCGTAAAGCATTGGGGTGGTGATGAGCTGAGAAAAGCCCGCTCTTTTGATGAGCGATATCCTATACTCACTGAAATTCCGCATGGCCCCCTTGTCTCTGATCTGAGTCTTGAGTCCCATACTACCCAACACCGCCACCTTTATCCCCCGAACTTCAAAGAGGAAAGAGGGTATTTTAAGAGGTTTGATAACTTTTGGTCCTTTTGTGGGAAATAATTTCTTTAATGCGAGGTTTAAATCAGGATAAAAATCATAAGCACCTATAATATCTCCTTTTTTGTCCTTCAATACCCAATAATTGATTCTAAAAAGCCTGAACAGGATGGACGTGATCCACTTACGTTCACCGATCTCATAAATATTCATGGGTGTATAGCCAAAGAGAGGCAAAAAAACGTCGTTCATAAATTTATAATAGGCCATCATCTCTTTTTTGAAATTGAGGCTTACGAATCTCGCATCTATTGACTTCAGAAATTCTTGTGCCTCCGATAAATTCTGATCCGGGATCTCTCTCGAGAAATCCAAGAAAATGTTCCTCCACCTCTTCACCGGAGTAAAACCAAAATCCTCGAGTGCCATCAATGTGGATTCGGGATTGCCTGGAAGAGAATATGTGGGTGTCTTCTCAAAACCGTCCGTCCGGAGTGCGGGGAATTTACAACTTCGTGCAAGTACGGAATCGATGTCTTTTTCCTTCAAAAATGATATACAAGCCTCTATGAGCATATTCGCATTGGGCAAAAAATCCGGGTCGATTACGAGGTCGTCCAAGAAGCCGACATTCTCTTCTTGCCTCTCTACCCATGTATGATCGAACGTGGCGATGGCCCGACCGATTGCCTCGTCTCCTCTCTTTAATACGAAGAAAGTGGATTCGATACCTTTTTTCTCTCTGTACGATGCGATGCTTGGGATGAGATTTGAGTCGTCTTTGAAGATCTCACTTTCTATTTTGCTCCATCTTATCCTCTTTTTTCTGTCCCTCAGATCTACCTTCTCCACCTCTATTCTTACACTCATAAAAACCCCAAAATTAAAAAAATGCTTCTATGATCATTCACGCCCTCTTTTAAATTAGCCCGTGACGGCATTAAAGATCGTCGACCAGATATCGATCGGCAGTTTTGCAGACTCGACGGCGACATTCGTCCATGCCACCATAACATTTGCAGTACCATTCATAATGGTAAGTACAAGCGACTCTAAAGCCATTTATCCCTCCTTTTATGATACCGTGTGAACTGTTTTACGTACCCGAGAAAACCTTGGTAACCGCCACCAACACGTCAAATCCCAGCGCAGCAGATTCAGCGATGACATTCATCCAAGACGTTGTGGTGACCGCTAGGGCATTCCCTGTGGCAGTTATGAGTGTTTCCAACGCCATTAATCACCCTCCCTCTATTTTTATTTCCACATACTCTCTACATACTTTCCGCATATAAAAATCTCAAAAAATATAAAAAAATTGCCTCCCTCGACAATTGGTATTGTGAGGAGAAGGCGGTTCGATTCACCCGTTCTCGGACTTCACCCCATCCCAGGGAATAATAGATTATAAATCCCCGCTATCAAGTTTGCCCCTATCCCAATTATCCAGTCCGCAAAATCTTGTATCACTGCTGGCTCCATTTCTCATTCACCTCCCTTTTCATTTTTTTGGGATGCACAAAGAGATCACGCATCCGATCTGTATATATTATAGCCGTGTATATTAATTTTTTCCAAATAGTATATATATTTTTTTAAATATCTATTTATGCTACATATTTTATTAAATCTCTCTGTAACGTGTTAAAAGCGGTTTGATATATAAGATGATTGGTAATATAAAGATAAAGAGGGTAAGATTAAGTTTATATGCAGATTCATATCCTAAAATGTTATGAAGCCTCATATAAGAAGCCTTGCGAAAGATGAATCGGGTTTTGCCACTCTATATTGTGCGTTATGTTTTGGGACCGGAATCTTTTTTACGTGCGTTCTTTCCTCGGTAGATTTCGTACGCGTCTTTCTAGCGCCAAAGATCATTGGAGTCTTCTCATCTATAATATAGGCAACCTCCTAAAAATAACCAAAATAAGTTCTCTTATGGCCCTCGGCATCTCAGCAACGGGTTGTCTGAGAGCACCACAGGCAAGCACCATATTGATATATACACCACCATACATAGCATAACAGGTGAAAAAGAGGGGAAAGACCATGGAGAGAGGTGGATATTGAGTTAGAGGTTCACACCCACAACGACTTCGGCATGGCAACCGCCAATGCGATCGTCGGCGTAGAGGCAGGTGCAGATTACGTCTCAAATGCTTCATCGCTCGACATTTATCCTCATAAGGCAGTCGTTGGAGGAAAGATCTTTTCGCACGAATCAGGTATCCATGTGGATGGTGTCATAAAGAATCCATCAAACTATGAGGCATTCTCTCCTGAATAGGTCGGATTGAGGAGACATCTGGTGATCGGCAAACATTCGGGTGCACACGCCATTCATCATAAATTTGAAGAACTCGGTATCGATCTTGTTGAGGAAGACTGCGAGAAGATTCTAACAGAGATTCGAAAGATCGTGGTCGAGACGAAGGTCTCACCATCCGACGACGAGTTGATAAAGATGGCAGAAAGATTGAGGAGAGAATAAATCATCTTCTTCAATAATTCTACCGCGGCTACACTATCATCACAGTTTTTATCTTTTTGCCTATATTTATCTAAATGCGATCAGACGCAAAAGATCACAGCACCGACAGATACTCCTTCAACTCCCATTCCGTTACCTGCACACGATAATCATCCCATTCCACCTTCTTGGACTCGATGAAATTTTGGAAGATGTGATCCCCCAATGCTTCTTTCACCAATTCGCTATTCTCCGTCAGTTTTATCGCCTCGATCAAGCTTCCTGGTAGTATGTTTATTCCTTCTCTCTCCATCTCTGCACTGCTCATACCGTAAACGTCTTTTTCAATAGGTTGCGGTAACTCATATTCGTTCTTCACCCCATCCAATCCTGCAGATAGCATCACCGAAAATGCTAAATAAGGATTACACGCAGGGTCTGCGCTACGGAATTCCACTCTGGTCGCTTCCTCCTTTCCTGGCTTATACATCGGTATCCTTACAAGTGTGGATCTGTTCCTTCGAGCCCAAGAAATATAGACTGGGGCTTCATATCCGGGCACGAGACGTTTATATGAATTTATCCATTGATTTAGGATAGATGTGATCTCAGGTGCATGTTTCAACAATCCAGCGATATACTCTTTACCGATCTTTGAGAGGTGATACTCATCATCTATATTGAAGAATGCGTTCTTATCACCCTTGAATATGGATTGGTGCACGTGCATCCCGCTACCGTTCACTCCGAAGATGGGTTTTGGCATGAACGTGGCGTAATATCCATATCGTTGTGCTATCTCCTTCACTACGATTCGATAGGTCATCACGTTGTCTGCCATTGTGAGAGCGTCTCTGTATCTTAGGTCTATCTCGTGTTGGGATGGGGCAACTTCATGGTGGCTATATTCCACGCGTATTCCCATCTCTCCCAGTGTGAGAATCGTATCCCTTCGAAGATCGCTTGCCGCATCCAGAGTTGTTAGATCGAAATAGCCTCCTTCATCTAAGACCTCTGTACTTTTATTATCCTTGAAATAGAAATATTCCAATTCGGGGCCGACATAAAACGTATAGCCATCCTTCTTTAATTTTTCTAAATTTCTCTTTAATATATACCTTGGGTCCCCTTCATAGGGGCTTCCATCAGGATTAAGAACGTCACAGAACATCCTCGCAACTGCATGCTCCTTTGGCCTCCATGGGATAAGCCTGAAAGTAGTGGAATCAGGTTTTGCGAGCATATCACTCTCATCAATTCTTGCGAACCCCTTGATAGACGAACCATCAAAGCCCATTCCTTCCTCAAAAGCGCCTTCTAATTCCTCTGGGGTGATTGCAAAGCTCTTCAATCTCCCTAGGATATCGGTGAACCACAGTCTGATAAACTTTATCTGGTACTCTTCCACCGCATCAAATACTTTTTCTTCTTCCTTCTTCTCGTCTGTCATATTGTTCTTCTCCTGTAGCCCGGGTATTAAGTATACTCCCATAAATTATTTATCGTTTTTATGGGCTTGATCAGTAATCATAATTCTATTAATTAAATTGTTTGAGAACTTTTCATAAAAGTTACGAAATCTTCTTAAAAGTTACGAAATCTTCTTAAATACTTTTTTATTTTGAGCCCCTGTATCACCCCACAGGACACTAAACCAATGAAGAGGAAATATATAAAGAGTGGTATAATAGCAATAGCGTTTGTTTTAGTAGTGTTAACGCTAGCATCTTCGCTTTTTCCCTCTCTGGCTTTGGCAGCTGATCCCTCTGGAGAAGAAACGCTTTTAAAGAATCCTGGGTTGCCGGTAGACTATGTCTGGATCTTATTGTGCGGATTTTTGGTGATGTTCATGCAGCCCGGCTTCGCGTTGCTCGAATCGGGATTTTGCAGGGCAAAAAATGCGACAAATCTGATGGCAAAAAACCTGACGGACTTTGTTATTGGATCTTTGGTCTTCTTCATCGTGGGTTACGCATTGATGATGGGAGGCGATTATCACGGCCTCTTTGGTACCGAGGGTTTTCTTCTGCTCGGCGGTTATTACGATGTAGGTAAGTATCTGCAGTTCTTCTGGATGCTCGTTTTCTGTGCTACCGCTGCGACGATCGTCTCGGGCGCGGTTGCAGAACGACTGAAATTTTCTTCGTATTTAATATATAGTACTCTGGTGTGTGCCATCATCTATCCGATCTTTGGGCACTGGATGTGGGGTGGTGGGTGGCTTTCCCAACTTGGTGCATTGGACTTCGCTGGATCAGGTGTGGTGCATGCCATTGGAGGATTCGTTGGTCTTGCAGGAGCGCTCGTTCTTGGCCCAAGATTTGGTAAATTCGTCGATGGAAAACCGAGGGCGATTCCAGGCCACAGCATGACGTTGGCCGCCCTTGGCACCTTCATCCTTTGGTTCGGATGGTTTGGGTTCAATCCGGGCAGCACCTTTTCGGCACACGCGTTGAGGATTGCTATAATAGCAGTGAATACAAATTTGGCGGCCGCAGCCGGAGGATTGGCTGCCCTTCTCATCGCATTTTGGAAAACGAGGAAATGGGATCTCGGTATGGCGTTGAACGGAGTAATAGCAGGGCTCGTCGCGATCACCTGTCCGTGTGCCTGGGTGGAGGGATGGGCGGCTGTCGTGATTGGTTTGATTGGAGGAGCTTTGATGTATGCTGGCGTCAACTTCTTTGAATCAAAGGGGATTGATGATCCGGTCGGGGCGGTGAGTGTTCACGGGATAAATGGTATATGGGGGTTACTCAGCCTTGGCATATTTGCGGATGGAACGTATCAAGGCGTCGTTGGATTGTTGTACGGTGGCGGATTTGCACAGTTGATCTCTCAATTGATAGCCGCATCCGTGGTGATAATATGGGCATTTGGCATGGGATACTTGATATTCAAAGGGATGGATCTCGTGTATGGCATTCGCGTCTCTCCTGAAGAGGAGATATCAGGATTGGATGTGCCGGAGCATGGTGGTCAGGCATACCCCGACTTCATTCAGATGAATCGATAATATAGGAAGAGAAGATGAAGAAGATAGAGGCAATCATAAGGGTGGAAAAACTAGATGATGTTAGAACGGCGCTTAAGAAACTGGGCTATCCAGGGTTGACCGTCACCCGGGTTGAGGGGCACGGAAAGCAGAAAGGTCTCGTGGAGCAGTTTCGTGGCAGGGAGTATGTGGTAGAATTACTGCCTAAGATAAAACTTGAGATCGTCATTGGGGACGATGAGGTGGATAAGATCGTGGAGAGTATCGTCAAAACCGCGAAGACCGGGCAGATGGGGGACGGCAAGATATTTGTGAGTTCAGTGGAGGAAGTCATAAGGATCAGAACGGGAGAGAAGGGAAAGGAGGCGTTATAGGCCTTTTTTATCGTCCCACCAAATAATTTGTGGTCGCATGGTCAAAAAGTTTAAATAAGACAAGATTTGTCTCTTTGCCGGTGATTTTGTATGGCTGAAGCAAAAGACTTGATCAAAAAACTTGTTGAAGAAGGAAATAAAGTAGATGCTGCGAAGGCTGCGCTGAAAGGGTTTGCTGGAAAAGTCGTCGGATTCGAGTTGGAAGGAGAGGATCCCAAGACGATGGGTATAAAAGTTGCTGATGATGGAAGTGGAACTTTCGTTGAGGGTGACATCGGTGCTACGGTCTTCACCATCGTTGCCGATGGGGACTACTGGGTAAAGGTTATGAAGGGCGAAGAGGATGTGATGAAGGGGTTCATGTCGAAGAAGTATTCGATAAAAGGAAACATGATGCAGGCAACTAAGTTACAATCGCTCTTCAAAATTATTAAGCTTTAATCTTGGGAAGAAGTAACTTTTCTCTTTTATTTTTTTATTTTTTACCGATTTAGGAGATCCGATTTCAGATTTACGTTTTATTGGGCACCTGTCGGGATAGGTCAACCAATGAAGATATTGGAGGATACAAAAAACTTGTTATCACCATTTTTTCCAAACCTAAACTTAGAAGAAGTGCTCTTAATCGATGGCAGCATCATTGGGAAGGTAATAATGACCCTCTTTGGGGCGAGCGCGATAACGTTCGGTGATAAGATCTACTTTGCCGAACGGTTAGATCAGTCGAATTTCTTTAATATGGCGCTGATCGGCCATGAACTCGTCCATGTAGAGCAATATAAAAAACTCGGAATGGTCAGGTTTTTGATCAGATATCTGTTGGAATTTGTAGTGAACTTAAGAAAGGAGAGAACTTGCAGGAGGGCTTATATGGCCATCTCCTTTGAGAGAGAGGCATACCAAACGGAAAAGATGATACTTGATCTGTTGATCTCAAATAAAAACCCAATCTCTAAATGATAAAACTTAGGTTTACCACCTCGATCTTGTGTTCATCATCCTCGTTGAACAATCTTATCTTTATCTTATCCGTTCCCCAGAGTCCTATGTAAGGGCTCAGTCTGGTCTTTGGTACCTTAACTTCCTTTAGGATCGGA
>CABGHH010000014.1 GCA_902158745.1 Candidatus Methanolliviera sp. GoM_asphalt | reverse complement strand
CTTGCTAAATATCCTTTCAACTTCTTTTTTAGTGGCTTCCATTCTCCTCTTCGCTTCTCGATCTCCTCTTCACCAAGCTCCACATCTATTCTTCCCCCCGAAATATCGATATCGATGATATCTCCATCTCTCAATAGTGCGATTATCCCGCCTTCCTGTGCCTCAGGTGAGATATGTCCTATACATGGTCCCTTCGTTCCGCCTGAGAATCTTCCATCTGTGATCAGCGCCACCGATTTGTTTAGTCCCATCGCAGAAACAGCGGAGGTCGGGTCGAGCATCTCGGGCATCCCAGGAGCTCCCTTTGGCCCAACATATCTTATGACGACTACATCACCTTCTCTTACCTTTTGACCCAATATTGCATTCATCGCCTCTCGCTCCGAGTCAAAGACGATCGCTCTTCCCTTAAATCTCAACATCTTCTCATCTACGGCGGCGGTTTTAACGACTGATCCTCTCTCGGCCAAATTTCCGTATAGAATCTTCAATCCACCGGTCTTATGATATGGTTTGTCGAGTGGTCTTATGACATCCTCTCTGACAATCTTTGCATCTTTTGCTATCTCACTTATGCTATATCCGGAGACATTCTTCGTATCTTTAAATAGAGAGACTGCTCTCTTCAGAACGGCGGGCATTCCTCCCGCCTCGTGGAGATCTTTCATCGTATATGCTCCACTCGGATCCAAGCTACATATATGAGGTGTTCTCTCCCCTATCTCATCGAAGAGCTTTAAATTGATCTTTATTCCTGCCTCGTTCGCGATCGCAGGTATGTGGAGTGCGGTATTTGTGGAACCACCGAGTAACATATCCAGAGTTACTGCGTTCTCGAATGATTCGAGGGATATGAAATCGCTCGGTTTATAATCCTCTCTTATCATCTGAACGATCCTTACCCCGCTCTTCTTTGCTATTCTCCTTTTCTCAGAAGAGACAGCCAGAGAGGTCGCACAGTAGGGAAGCGAGAATCCGAGGACTTCCGTTATACAGGACATCGTATTCGCGGTGTAGAGTCCCTGGCAACTTCCACAACTCGGCGCACAGGCATCCTCTATTGCTTTAAGCTCTTCTTCTGTTATCTCTCCTCTATTATATTTAGTGAACGCCTCATGAGAAGATATGAACGTCAACTCTCTTCCATCGTAATATCCGGGAAGCATAGGACCTCCCGTAACAAAGACGGCAGGAATATCGAGCCTCAAGGCGGACATGAGCATTCCTGGAATTATCTTATCGCAACTGCATAAGAGAACGATGCCATCCAGTCTGTGTGCCTGAACCATCAGCTCGACGGAGTCAGCTATAACCTCCCTAGATGGCAGGGAATAGTTCATTCCTTCATGCCCCATCGCGATCCCATCGCATATACCGATAGTCCCAAATTCTAACGGTACTCCTCCACCTGCGCATATTCCATCTCTGATATCTTTGGCAAGCTCTCTTAAGTGCAAATGACCTGGAACGATCTCATTCCAGGCATTTGCGATCCCAACGAACGGCTTATCGAGATCATCATCAGTTAACCCATCCGCTTTTAAAAGAGACCTCTGTGGTGTTCTTATAAACCCTTTCTTTGCCTCATTGCTTCTCATAAAAACTCCTTTATCTCGATCTTTAATATCCTTTTCCTTATAGATTCTCCGACGTTATCTTTAAAGTCGTATCTTTCATTGTACAAAGCTAATGAACCCGGATCCGCGTTGGTCTGCCTTGCATATTCCTCACCTATTCTTAAATCTTTCTATCACTTAAGAGAACGAACTTTCCGTGCACCCAACACCTCCTTTCGCTGTGCCATTCTGTACCCACACACGACACTCATGCAACCGGAAAATAAACGGTCGAGGTCGGCATCTCCCGTATCGACGAAGAGGTGTGGTGTCTGCTCCAGTTTGTACGGTGTTGCGATGACGATCACGTTCTCTATCCCAACTTTTCTTATCACCTTTGAACTGATCTGCTGATTCCCCCTCCCAAAGATGAATCCCTGGGCACCTATCGGGCTAACAATTATCTTTTTGCTCTTCTCATCTTTCAAGATATTCAAAAGATCGTTCTCGTTTGTATCGCTCTTGATCAACCTTCCATCTTTTATTACATCGACGCCTAACAACGTCTTTTTAAGATTTAGGGCGTCCGCCACTACCTTCGTCGTCGTCCCGGCACCGAGTATATAGAGAGAACCATCTCTCATAAACTCCGACGCGAACCTTCCTATCGCTTTTTTGGATACTTCCTCATCCTCGCCGTAGAATACGAACTTCCGTCCCTGAACGAGCGTCGGCTTATAAGGAGTCTTTGCATAGCCGAATACCTCCATCTTCAATGTGCCATCTCTGTACGCATTCTCGTCTATATCTATCACTTCAGCATCTCTGATCTTGATGCGCGGTCTCTCAAGGTCGCTATCTTTTTGATGAGAGAAAAGATCTTCCAAGAGATCGCATACTGCCACAGGATCTATCGCGAAGACTCCGGAATACATCTTCACACCGGCCGGTATGCCGAGCATCGGTATATCTGTTCTTATCACGCTATATACATCCCTTGCAGTCCCATCTCCCCCGCAGAAGAGAACTAAATCCACATCCGATGCTAAAAAACGTTTACATGCCTCCCTGGTATCGGCGGCGCTTGTCTTCCCATGAATATCATAGACAATATTATATAAAAGCCCCGTTTCTTTGAGCACGTCTTCTCCCATTCTGTCGGAGCAGGTGAGCATGAGAAGATCGTCATCTCTTAAACGTAAATGTAGATCTTGTAATGCTCTCTTTGCTCTCTCGCTTGCTATTGGTCTCGCTCCAAGGTTAACAGCTTTTACAAAGGCATCACCGTCTGTGCCTTTGAGACCAACTGCACCGCCCATACCCGCGATTGGATTTACCAGAAATCCTATCTTCTTCATCGTTTAAATCTTTGATAGGCCCGCAAGCGATTGTTTCACCAACTCTGCCGGATATTCATAGTCGATAAGTTTACCGTCGAAGTACGCATCATAAGCCGCCAAATCGAAATTTCCATGTCCAGAATTGTTGAAAAATATAGTCTCCTCCTTTCCTTCTTTTTTGCACCTCAAAGCCTCATCTATCGTTGCCTTTATGCAGTGTGCTGCCTCTGGTGCGACAATGATTCCCTCGGTCTTCGAAAATGTAATGGCGGCATCGAAGACCTCGTTCTGATGATATGCGACCGCATCCATCACGCCATCATGTGTGAGCTTGCACAATATTGGAGCATCTGCATGATATCTTAAACCACCCGCGTGAATCGGAGCAGGAACGAAGTCGTGCCCCAGCGTGAACATCTTCATCAAAGGTGTTAAGCCGGCTTGATCCCCAAAATCATAGGCATATAATCCCTTCGTCAATGTCGGGCATGCCATTGGCTCGCACGATACGATCCTCACATCTGGTTTCTCTCCTCTCAGCTTATCGCCTGCAAACGGAAAACATGCCCCTGAAAAGTTTGATCCACCGCCGACGCATCCGAAGATAACATCCGGATAATCATCCGCCAGCTCAAACTGCTTCTCCGCCTCCAGACCCACGACCGTCTGGTGCATACAGACATGATTTAGCACGGAACCGAGTGCGTAATTTGTATTATCGTGGGTCGCTGCGTCCTCAACCGCCTCTGAGATGGATATTCCAAGGCTTCCCGTCGTATCTGGATCTTTCTCCAGAACAGCCCTCCCGGAATTTGTTCTGTCTGTTGGACTCGATAGGCATTCTGCGCCCCATGCCTGCATTATGCTCTTGCGATACGGCTTCTGTTCGTAACTCGCGCGAACCATATATACCGTGCAATCGAGGTCAAAGAGCCTTGTTCCAAACGCAAGGGCAGATCCCCATTGACCGGCTCCGGTCTCGGTTGATATTCTCTCAATCCCTTCCTTCATATTGTAATATGCCTGTGGAACCGCGGTGTTTGGTTTATGGCTACCCGGAGGAGATACACCCTCCCATTTATAGTATATCTTCGCAGGCGTCTTAAGATATTCCTCAAGGCGATGCGCCCTGTATAACGGCGTTGGCCTCCACAGTCGGTAGATATCTCTAACCTCCTCAGGTATCGGGATCCATCGCTCTGTACTCATCTCCTGTTTTATAAGTTCCATCGGAAATATCGCCTTAAGATCATCTGGTGTTGCTGGTTTCATCGTAGCAGGGTTTATTACCGGATCCAACGGCGTATGCAGATCTGCTTGTATATTATACCATTCTTTAGGTATCTCTTCCTCATCTAATATGATCTTCGTCTTCATTCTGATCTCCTATTCTTTTCATCCAATCAAGGATTTTATACATATTAAAAGATTTCTCTCTTTTTGAGGGTTTGAAGAACGTTTTCAAGGACATCTCCACCATTTTTAAGGATCATTGTGTTGGGCGTGCCAGCATTTTGGATACCTTCCAACCTTTCTCTGATCTCCTCATCTATTAAGAGCCTGAAAAGTTCATTTTTATCCCTAAAACCGTCTCCCTCAATCTTCGATCTAAGAGGAGAATAGATGATTATATCGTAACTGCAATCATTCACTCTTATCTTTTCAAGGAACCGTTTTCCAACTCTCTTCCCCTCAACCCCAGATAATTCTAGGTAAGCAAAGTTGTCTATGGTGGTTCTATCCGTTATCATCACGTATCTCCCACTATTTTTCTCATCCAATCTCTCCAATCTTCTCTTCATCGCTCTCTCTTTCTTGATCTGCTCTTCGATTATGATCTTTTGAATGGTGAATCGTTTTAAAGAATCCTTTCTGCTCTTTCTTGCAAGCTCTTCAATTATATAAACATTGAAGCCTTTCTCATCGAGAAAATCTTTCAATCTCCTGACAAATGTTGTTTTTCCCGTAGAATGTGTTCCTACGACTCCGATCTTAGTAACACTCATACGTGAGACAATAAGTTTTTATGGAAAAAATACCTTTTGATGAACGCAGAGGTTTCTCATGAATAAGAAGAAACTCGAAATTTTATTGGAGAAGATCGAAGGATTTAACGGTGCCAAGGCGTATTTGGAACAGTATGCGACGCCTGCACCGGTAGCAGCAGAACTTTTACACTATGCCAATTTGAACGGGGATTTAAATGGTACTGTGTGTGATCTGGGCTGCGGGACAGGTATTCTTGCCATAGGAGCAAAAATTTTAGGGGCAGAAGAAGTGTATGCCATTGATCTCGATGTAGATGCGTTGAATGTCGCGAAGGAAAACGCAAAGACATATAAAGTAGAGATAAAGTTCATCTGTGCGGACGTGAAGGATCTGAGTCTTAAAAGCGTCGATACTGTATTGATGAACCCACCGTTTGGATCACACAAAGACCGAATATTCTTAGATAAATCCTTCGAGATGGCAAACGTAATATATTCCATGCACAACGGGGTCACAGAAGAATTTATAAGGAATTACGTTGCAGATAGATGCAAAGATTTTGAGGTGAAGAGGATAAAATTTCCGATCAAGAGAACATTTCCCTTCCATAAAAAGGACGTTAGGGAGATAGGAGTAAATTTATATAGGTTTCAAGTTTAGGACTGCTAAAATGGGAGAAAAAGAAGAGGGTAAAATCGTCCTGCCGGGCGATTTTATATGCGCAACGGAAGAATACGTAGCCGGGGAACATACCTATAAAGATGCTGGAGGTATATATTCCTCGATCTTTGGCATGGTTAAATTTGATGATAAAGCACACAAGATAGATGTTGAACCCAAGGTCGAGGCTCCTCCGGAGATCAAGCCAGGGACGATAGTTCTTGGGGAGATCATCGTTCTCAAGAGTTCTTTTGCCGTAGTAGGTATAGATAGAGTGAAGGGGTATGAGGATAGACAGGTAAAGATGGAGGGAACCATCCACATATCAAATATACAAGACGCCTACATAAGCGGGATAGATAAGGGGTTTTCGGTTGGAGATATCGTGAAGGCAAAGGTTGTAAGTAACGATCCCATACGCCTCACAACCGTAGATGAAAATATGGGGGTCATAAAAGCTTTCTGCCCTGTATGTGGCATTCCCATGGAGAAGAAGGGAAAGATGCTCGAATGTCCAAAGTGCAAGAATAAGATCCCCAGGAAGGTATCTTCTGAATACAGAACTGGAGTCTTCTAATGGAGTTAAAGGTATTTGAGAAGAGAGATGACGAATTGAAGATGGAGATAAGGGGAGAGGATGACACCCTGCTAAACGTGTTAGAACACACACTCTGGGAGGATGGAAGAGTTTTGAATGTTGTATATAACATTCAATTTCCTTATATGAGCGATCCCATGATTTATTTGAGAACAGATGGAACAGAGCCTATAGGGGTCTTACTCGATGCTTGTGAGAGACTATTGGAAGAATGTGAAGAGTTCAAATCAAAATTTGAGGCGGCATCAGAGAAGACAAAATAGATGAAGTTCAAAGAAAATATAAGGGTTTTAGGTATAGATGATGCGTTTCTCGATGAGGAATATTCTATAATTATCGGTGCCATCTTCAGGGGAAAATCTGTCCTGGAGGGTGTCATCTCTTCTAAAATTCAGGTGGACGGTCTAGATTCCACCGAGAAGATAATTGAGATGCTCTTTGGGTCAGGATATGAGAGGCAGATAAGGGTGATGATGCTCGATGGAATAACATTCGGTGGCTTCAATGTGGTCAATATAAAAGAACTATTTGAAAGATGCGAAATTCCAGTCATGGCATTCACCAGGAAGATGCCGAATTTCACGAAGATATATGAGGCGCTTAGAAACTTAGATCAGAGAGAGAAGAGGATGGAGATTATTAAAGATGGTGGGGCGATAAGTGAATTTAAATTTGATGAGCACAAAATATTCTATCAAAAAGTTGGGATCGAAAAGGAAGAGGCAGAAGAGATAATAAAAGAATTCACGATCAATTCCTTGATCCCTGAACCTGTGAGAGTTGCTCATTTAATATCTTCAGGAGTCGCGAGGGGAAGATCAACGAATAGGGCTTAACGGGAGATACAAAAAACATTTAAGGTCGGACGTTAAATGAAAAGGACTGCCATAGATCTAATCTGCGAGAACGTGCCCGGCGTTTTGAGAGACGTCTCCACCGTGATAGCCGATCATGGCGCGAACATCGTCTATACACAGCAGTTCATATCCGAACTGAGGGGTTATAAAGGAAGGGCATTAATACATTTTGAGATCGAAGGGGAAGATATAGAATCTCTTATTAATTCGTTGAGAGACATTCCAACCGTCTTCGACGTGAGCATGCATCATACGTTTGAAGATATATGGGGAAAGCGGGTGATTGTAATAGGTGGGGGAGCACAGGTATCACAGGTGGCGTTGGGGGCGATAAGCGAGGCGGATAGACATAATATTAGAGGAGAGAAGATAAGCGTCGATACGATACCTTTGACAGGAGAAGATACAATAGCAGACGCTGTTGAAGCCGTATCGAGGACGCACCGTGCGTCGATACTGGTTCTTGCCGGGAGTTTGATGGGGGGTATGATATCAAAAGAGGTAAAAAGGTTGAGGGAAGATGGAATACCAGTAATATCACTTAATATGGCTGGAAGCGTTCCGGATGAGTCGGATTTGGTTGTTTCAGATCCTATACAGGCGGGAACATTTGCGGTGATGCACATCGCGAATGACGCAATGTTTGACATCTTTAGAATCCGGGGAAGAAGATTTTAAACATGAATAAGGGTAAATGAAATATGGATGAAATATTAGAGATCTTAGAAGATAACGCGAGGGTTTCTTACAGAGAGATTGCCGATATGACCGACTTGGATGAAGAAAAGGTCAAAAAAAAGATCGATGAATATTTGGAGAGTGGAGTGATCAAAAAGTTTAAGACGGTGATAGACTGGGAGGGGGCAGGAGAAGAGAAGGTTTATGCGGTCGTGGACGTAAAGATAAGTCCTGAGCGGGGGAAGGGATATGATCTCATCGCCAAAAAGATATCCAACTTTCCACAGGTAAAGGAGGTTTATCTTCTCTCTGGTGAATACGATCTTTCTGTGCTTGTAGAAGGAGAGAATATGAGAGAGATAGCTTTCTTCATATCCGATAAATTGGCGACGATCGATCGTGTCTATCGCACGACGACGCATTTCATCCTCAAAAAATATAAAGAACACGGGGAGATTTTATTCGAGAAAGAGAGAAATCATAGACTGGTCGTATCACCATGATCTCAAGGAACGTCGAGAAGATTCCGCCATCTGGGATAAGAAAATTTTTTGAACTCGTCATCGGCGCGGACGATGTTATATCGTTGGGCGTAGGAGAACCGGATTTCGTTACACCATGGGAGATAAGGGAATCCGCGATCTATTCGTTGGAGAGAGGATACACCTCATATACATCAAACTATGGATTGTTGGGGCTCAGAGAAGCTATCTCCGATCAGATGTATGAGAAAGATGGGACTTTTTACGATCCAGAGAGAGAGATTCTGATAACGTGTGGCGTCAGCGAGGCTTATGATCTTGCGATAAGGACAATCACAGATCCTAAAGATGAGATAATAGTCGTGGAGCCGTGTTATGTCTCCTATCAGCCTTGCGTAACACTCTCAGGGGGAGAACCCATATCACTTCCAACATCGATGGAAGATGGATTCGTCCCAACTCCAGAGGAGATAGAGCAGAGAATCACGGATAAGACAAAGGCGATCGTCATCAGCTATCCAAATAATCCCACGGGAGCCACGATGAATAAAAAAAGAATGGAAGAGATCGCGGATATCGTCTCGGAGTACGATCTGATCGTGATATCAGATGAGATATATGATGATCTTACCTATAATGAAAAACACGTCTCTTTCTCCTCCTTAAATGGAATGAAGGATAGAACAATCCTTTTAAATGGTTTCTCAAAGGCATACGCGATGACTGGCTGGAGGATAGGTTATCTCGCTGCTAATGAAGAGATCGTGGATGGCGCGGTGAAGATTCACCAGTATTCGATGATATGTGCCCCAATAATTTCGCAGATGGCTGCCATAGAAGCAATCGTGAGTGGAGAGAAGGGAAAGATGGAGATGATCAGAGAATACAACAGAAGAAGAAGAATGGTGGTCAAGAGGCTGAACGAGATGGAACTGGACATTTTTGAGCCAAAAGGGGCTTTTTATGCCTTTCCATCAATAAAAGAATATTCGGGATCAGAAGAGTTCTCAGAACGATTACTGCGGGAGAAGAGAGTTGCAGTAGTTCCTGGGAATGCCTTTGGGGAATGCGGGGAGGGATTTGTAAGAATATCGTATGCTGCCTCGAGGGAGACTATAATAGAAGCTATGGATAGGATTGGAGAGTTTTTGGAGAGTCTGAAAAGATGAGCATGGAATACGATTCGGATAGCATTTTAGTTTTGGATGGGATAGAAGCTGTAAGAAAAAGGCCTGGGATGTATATAGGGGACGTCTCCCATAAAGGTCTGCACCAGCTCTTCTTTGAGGTTGTAGAGAATAGTATAGATGAAGTTCTGGCGGGTTACTGCCAAAATATTTGGATAACCCTAAAAGAAGATTCTGTAACGATAAAAGACGATGGAAGAGGGATTCCCGTCAATAGGAAAGAGGAATTCGGACAGTCCGCGCTTGAGGTTGTGATGACGAGACTCCACGCCGGCGGAAAGTTCAACGATAATGTATATGCAATTGCAGGCGGTCTCCACGGGGTAGGTCTCTCCTGCGTCAATGCCCTCTCCGAATGGCTCTTGGCGAGGATACGGAGGAATAATAAGATATACGAGATGAAATTTGAGTTTGGAAGATCGGTAACTCCTCTAAAAGAGCTGGGAGAGACGGATGAGTCTGGAACGGAGATAAGTTTCAAACCTGATTCCTCTATTATGGAAGAGACAAAATTTGATCCGTCTTATATGAAGAGAAGGCTCAGACAGCTTGCATTTCTAAATAATGGTGTTAAAATTTATTTTAATGAGATAAACGAAAAAGAAGAGGTATTTCACTATACGGATGGTTTAACGGCTTATTTATCATACCTGAACGAGAATAAAAACCCTCTCCATGATCCTATCTCGATAAAGAAGGAAGAGGTGCTTGAGGGACAAAGATTTGCGATTAGTGTTGAGATCGGGATACAATATACAGATTCATATGCGGAGACGTTATATTCTTTTGCGAATAATGTTTATACGTCTGAAGGGGGGACACATCTAACAGGATTCAGATACGGGCTGACGAGAGCTGTAAACTACTATGCAAAGACGAAGAAGGATAATAAGTACACCTTCTCCGGTGAAGACGTACGGGAGGGTGGAACAGCAATCGTAAATGTCAGGCTCCCAAATCCGGTATTTGAGGGGCAGACGAAGAACAAATTGATGAATTCTGATGTGAAGAATATCGTTGAGCAGACAACTTATGAGGGAATGGAAAGATTCTTGGAAGAGAACCCGCAGGTGGCGGATAGGATAATCAGAAAGGTAGAGAGTGCAAGAAAGGCGAGAGATGCGGCCCAGAAGAGTAGAGAGCTTGTGAGAAAGAAAAATACGTTTGGGAGTGTTCTTCCGGGTAAGCTTGCAGACTGCAGTGGAAGGGGCGTAAAGAGAGAGGAACGAGAGATCTTCATAGTGGAAGGAGACTCCGCCGGAGGAAGTGCAAAGCAGGCGAGAGATAGAAATTTTCAGGCGATACTGCCACTTAGAGGAAAGATAATCAATGTGGAGAAGAACAGGATAGATAAAATTCTAAAGAACGAGGAGATACAATCCCTCATATCGGCATCGGGCTGTGGTATCGGAGAAGATCTCGATATGAGTAAGTTGAGATATGGAAAGATAATAATAACCACGGATGCCGATGTGGACGGCGCCCATATAAGGACCCTCCTCTTAACCTTCTTCTTTCGATATATGTCTCCCTTAATCGAGGGAGGGAAGATCTATTCTGCCATGCCTCCTCTGTATAAGATATCAAAGGGAAAGAAGGAGCATTATGCCTATACGGATGAGGAGCTAAGGAGAGTAGTAGATGAGTGGGGAGGAAATGTCAGCGTGCAGCGGTACAAGGGTCTCGGAGAGATGAATCCAGAACAGCTTTGGGATACCACGATGGACCCAAAATCGAGAACGCTCATAAGAATAACGATGGAAGATGCGGAAGAAGCCGATAGGGTATTTACGATGCTCATGGGTGAGAATGTAGGTCCCAGAAGGAATTTCATACAGGAGAACGCGGATAAGGTTAATCTGGACGTTTGAAAATGTTCCATCTTCAAGCTCGCAAATCTTGATTTGCAAACGTTTGAAGAAGACCATTGAAAGGTAGATGATAACGAAAAATAAAAGATCAGAAAACTATTTCTATTAATCTCCCCCTCCTAAATAATTGTAATGGTGGAAGTATTGGATGAAGAGTTCTGGGTCGGATTTCTCCAACAATACTATGAGAATGAGATACTAGAACTAATAAATAATTACAGCGAAGAGAATCACAGTCTATATATCAATTATGGAGATCTGATTCTCAAAAATCCAGAGATGGCAGATAGGCTCATAGAAGAGCCTTCATGCGTTTTAGATGGGGTAAAAAAAGCTTTAATTGAGTATGTAGAAAATATCAAGGAGACGACCGGTTTAACGGATGAAGAGATAGAGAGGTTAAATGTCCGGTTTATAGGTCTTACAAAGAGAATAGGAATAAGAAATCTGAGAAGTGAAGACATATCAAAGTTCATCTCGATCGAAGGCACGATAAAAAAAGCCACAGAGGTAAGGCCAAAGATCGTTGAAGCGGTCTTCAAATGCAAACTTTGTGGCTGGACACCCGAGCCGATACATCAGAGCGGGAAAAAATTTGTGGAGAGATATTACTGTGAAAATTGTGGAAAAAAGACACCGTTCATTCTTCTTCACGAGGAATCAAAATTCGTGGATGCCCAAAAGATCAGGATAGAAGAGTATCCGGAGGGATTAAGAGGAGGAGAACAGCCTCAGACGATAGATATAGCTGTAGAAGACGATTTAGCCGGAAAGGTCATACCTGGAGAGCGAGTCATCGTCAACGGAATCCTCAGATCCTATCAGAAAGAAGTGTATGGGACGAAGAGCCCTTTCTTTGACATCTTCTTGGATTGTAACTCTATAGAAATTCAAGAAAGAGAATTTGAGGATATAGAGATAAGCAAAGAGGAAGAGGAGGAGATTTTGGAGCTCTCGAATGACCCGGAGATATATGAAAAGATGATCCGATCGGTAGCACCAACCATCTACGGGTATGAAGAGATCAAAGAGGCATTATTTCTGCAGCTCTTCTCCGGCGTTGCCAAACATCTTCCAGACGGCTCCAGGATCAGGGGGGATGTTCACGTGCTCCTCGTCGGTGATCCGGGCGTCGCCAAGTCCCAGCTTCTGCGCTATATAATAAATTTGGCGCCGAGGGGTATTTACACGAGCGGAAAGAGTTCTACATCGGCCGGATTGACAGCCACCGCAGTAAAAGACGACTTTGGAGATGGAAGATGGACACTCGAGGCGGGCGCTCTGGTCCTGGCAGATAAGGGAATAGCCGCCGTCGATGAGATGGATAAGATGAAGAGCGACGAGAGAAGCTCTTTGCACGAAGCGATGGAGCAACAGACGATAAGTGTTGCCAAAGCGGGAATAACGGCCACTTTGAGAGCCAGATGCGCCCTTTTGGGTGCGGCAAACCCAAAAATGGGGCGGTTTGATTCGTATGAGCCTATAGCAAGCCAGATAAACATGCCACCGACATTATTATCGAGATTTGATCTGATATTCATCATGGCAGATAAACCCAACGTTGAGAGAGACGATGCAATGGCAGAGCACATATTGAAAGCCCATTACGCCGGAGAACTCAAAGAGAACAGAGAGAACGTTCCTAATTCAACCATCGGCGAAGAGGAATTGAGAGAAAGCATGAAGATCATAGAGCCGGAGATACGACCGGATATGTTGAGGAAGTATATCGCGTACAGCAAAAGAAATCGCTTTCCAATCATGTCAAAAGGAGCATTTGAAAAGATGAAGAATTTTTATACCACCCTAAGAGGGGAGGGAGACGGCGAAGATCGTCCCGTTCCGATTACGGCGAGACAATTGGATGCATTGGTGAGATTGGGCGAGGCGAGTGCAAAGGTGAGACTTTCCAATGAGATAACGGAAGAAGACGTTTCTCGGGTTATCAGGATAGTGGAAGGTAGTTTGAGGCAGGTGGGAACCGATAGAGAGACGGGCAAACTCGACGTTGATATAGTGATGGTTGGGATACCAAAGAGCCAACGGGATAGAATATGGATGTTGAAGGATATAATAAGAGAGCTTGCGAACATTCCCGGAAACAATGGCATTGCTCTAGAATCCGATGTTTTGGATATGGCAGAAGAAAGAGGTATGGAGAGAGAGAAGGTCGAGAGGGATATATCCATGTTGACGAGGAGTGGAGAGATAACAGAGGTATACACCGGTCAGTTAAAATTAGTCTCTCAAAAATAGACCAAAGAATGTTTTAAAATTAGGAGTAATGTAATTATTTGTTTTGTATGCCAAACGCCGATTAGAAAAGTTTTATATAAAATAGATCATACGATCAAATATGGTCAAAGCTATACCTCATAAACATTGTTACGTCTGCGGAAAAGTTGTAGAACCAGATGAGACTTTTTGCTCCGAAGAATGCAGGCAGAAATACGAATCTTCGAGAAGAAAACAATGGATACCGTTTGCGATATTCATGGCGTTAATGGTGATACTACTAATCTACTTTTCTTTCGCCCCTCGGTGAGCTTAAGAGAAGACGATTAGGATGTGACCCAAGTATTTATATCATCGATTAAAATCTGGTATTATGTCTCAGGTCTATTTCTACAACTTTGAGGGCAGAAAGAGTTTCATCGCAGAAGAGGCGGTGGAGAAGTTATACGAAAACCTAAATTTGCAGATTGACAAAGGA
Organism: Candidatus Methanolliviera sp. GoM_asphalt; assembly: GCA_902158745.1. GTDB lineage: Archaea > Halobacteriota > Methanoliparia > Methanoliparales > Methanoliparaceae > Methanolliviera. Next base: position 4,585 of record CABGHH010000014.1, on the reverse strand, counting down.
GATATCGTAGGAATAAAGGTTCATGCGGGAGAGTATGGAAATAGAACTTTTTTAAGACCACAAAACGTTAAGCCGATCGTTGATATAGTTAAAAACCATGGAGGAACGCCCGTTGTATTTGACACAACAACATTATACAATAAAAAGAGGAACAACGCCCTCGATTACCATGATGTTGCATTAGAGCATGGATATACGCACGAAGCCCTTGGTGCCCACGTCTTAATAGCCGATGGGATAAAGGGTTACAATGGAGCTAACGTTGAGATCAATGGCGGTATCCTCAAAGAGGTGGAGATCGCATCAGCGGTCTTTGATATGGATTCTTTGATCGTTTTGAGCCACTTCAAGGGACACAATTTGACCGGCTTTGGTGGTGCGATAAAGAATCTCGGAATGGGATGCGTGACCAAGAGGGGTAAGGCGGCACAGCACAGAGTCCTCATCCCAAAAATTTTGGAGGAGAGATGCGTCGGCTGTGGGACTTGTGTAGATATCTGTTCTTATAAAGCGCCCTATATAGAAGAGGAGGTTGCAAAGATAGACGAAGAGAAGTGTGTGGGTTGTCACGATTGCGTCCCCGATTGCCCAGAGAGGGCGATAAGACTTCCGCTCGATAAGAGAGACGAGTTTCAAGAGAGAATGGCAGACGCCGCTTGCGCAGTTAAGTCTCTCTTCGACGATGATAGGATCTGTTTCTTCAATTTTTTGACGGATGTGACGGCATACTGCGATTGTGTGGGAATTTATATGCAATCTTTGATACCAGATGTGGGGATATTGGCTTCTCGTGATCCCGTGGCGATAGATAAGGCATCTTTGGATCTTGTATGCAAAAAAGGTGGTAGAGAGATCTTTTATGCATATAATAGAACGTATGGAGAGGTACAACTCGAGACGGCAGAGAGTTTGGGGATGGGATCGATGGGTTACGAATTGGCAGAGATATAAGATAAAAGGTGATATTATGGATATGGAAGACGGAAAGATCGCCGTAAAGTTGGCAAGGGAAAGCATAGAGACGTTCATAAGAGACGGAAGGCGAACGGATATAGTAAGAAGAACTCTTTTCGACGAAGATATGGGGGTTTTTGTGACCATAAATAAAGATAAACAACTCAGAGGATGTATAGGCTATCCTTATCCGATAAAGCCGCTTGGAGAGGCGATTGTCGATTCTGCTATAAACGCCGCGACGAATGATCCGAGATTTCCTCCTCTATCTATAAAAGAGCTTGCCGAGATTAAAATAGAAGTTACGATCCTTGGCAAGCCGGAAAAATTGGGCGTAAAACCGAAAGATCTCCCAAAGGAGATAAAAATTGGAAGAGACGGGCTTATTGTGAAGAGGGGAGTTTATCAGGGGCTTTTGCTTCCGCAGGTTCCTGTAGAATGGAATTGGGATACCGAAGAATTTCTCTGCCAAACTTGTTTTAAGGCAGGTCTCCCACCGGATTGCTGGTTGGATGATTCGACGGAGGTCTATCGCTTCAAAGGGCAGATATTTGAAGAGAAGGATGGAGAGATCGTGGAGAAGGAGATATAGCCTCTCTTCACATAACTGCTGCGCTCATCTCTATCTTCTTCTTGATCTCTTCCTCTAGATGTTTGGGCAGACCTTCTATGTCCACATTTAAAAAACCACGAACTATAACGGACGCCGCCTCTTCTTCATCTAATCCCCTCGCTGTCAGATATTCTATCTCCTCTTCCGAGATCCTCCCGACGGCGGCTTCGTGCGATAGATCTGCCTCTGCAGTCTCCGCTTCCAATTCAGGAATTGCATGAATCTTAGCATGATTGGATAACATCAAGCCCCTGCATTCTAAATGTCCTCTCACGTCGCGCCCTTTCCCTATTATATCCCCTCTGGAGATTACTTCGCTATTGTCCCTTGCTATTACTCTCGATATTATCTCAGCCCTGCTTCCATCACCCTTCAAGAAAACATTAGATCCTAAATCCATCTTTGAGTCCTTTGAGGCGTATATTATCGTCTGAAAAGTTGCCCTCGCATTTTTATCACAATAAGCGGTTGGAGACATCTGTAAGTCTTTTACTGGATTCATGCAGACGTAATTGCTGGTGAATGTGCCGTTCTCTTCTATGAAGATTCCTGTGCGCGGTCTAACCACGATCTCTGGCCCCCAGAGGTGGATCATTGTAAAAGTGAGCTTAGCATTCTTCTTAACGTAAATCTCGGATACTCCCAGGTGTAAAGCGCTGTTTACACCGTGTGATGCTGAACAACCCGTAATTATGTGAACTTCGGACCCTTCTTCCGCGATGATTATATTGTGCACGTTCTGTGCGATATTCTCCTGCGAGATTAGAAGACACGATTGCACCGGAAATTCTGCTTTTACACCAGGAAGCAGATGTATGAAGTACCCTTGTGTCTGCTTCAGATCAACCTGCTTTGTGTATCTATCTTTATCAGGAGATACGGCATTCCACCAATAATCGCGCAGCCAATCATATTTTTTCAGTGCATCCGTCGTGGTAGATATCTCTATTCCTTCCTGGCCAGAGGTAGAGGACAAAACGGAGTGGTCAAGCTGAAAATATGATCCTGAACGTTCCTTTTCATCTATCTCATATCCAACCTCTGATAAATCATCTCTATTCTCTTTAAACTTTGATAACTCTGATGGTTCATGTTCCTCCGATTTCATAGAGTATTTCTCTAAATCTATCTTTGGCATATTTTAAACCCCTAAAGTATTCCTAATTTTCGAGACATCCTCATGCATCCTTCATAACCATTCTTTTTTATACCGGATAGAATCTCTTCTGGAGTTCCAGAACAGACAATTCCTCCGTTTAGCATGACATGAGCTCGGTCTGCATGTATATAATCCAGAATCGTTGCTAGATGTGTAATGATCAAGCCCATCCTCTTCCTTCTGCTCGGAAGATAATCTCTCTGCAATAACTCTCCGATCATCTTTCCGATCAACTCCATATTTTCGATATCCACACCAGAATCGGGTTCATCGAGCATCACAAAATCTGGGTGCTGTGCTATCAATTGTAATATCTCCGACCGCTTAATCTCTCCTCCAGAAAAACCGAAATTTACGTCTCTCTTTAAGAATTCCTCTGAAAGATTCATCTTTCCAGCCAGTTCAAGTGTTCTTTCCGTTATCTCGTCTGTCTTTTCCCCCATACAGATGTTCACCATGGATCCTAAGTTGACACCCTTTATCACAGGGGGATTTTGGAACGAGATGCCGATCCCCCGCTTAACCCTCTCGCTTGTATGAAGATCTGTGATATCTTCACCCTTGAATATTATCTTACCCTCCTTAACCTTATATCTTGGAAAGCCAAGGATAGATAGGAGCAGTGTTGTCTTCCCAGATCCATTTGGTCCCAATAGAACGTGAGCTTCCCCTTCTTCGATGATCATGTTCACGTCATTGAGAACGCACCTGCCAGCCACATCCACCGTTAAACCCCTTATCTCTAACATATCCTTCAGTTCGACTCACCTCCCGGTCTTCACTTCTCTTTATATTACCTTCTTAAAAGGTTTTTTACACCCTTTCCCATGATCTCTAAGATAGGGAGATAATGGCTTCCGCCATCTTTATTTATTATTTCCACGTGACCTATTCCATCATCTCCCCTTTTACAGGTAAATTCCAATTTCGGATTGATTCCGTGCGCTATTCCGTTATCGAGAGAAGAAAAATATCGCCCCATATGTGAAAACACGTCATTTGAGACGCAACAATGACATAAATATTCAACTTTTTTTGCATCACACTCAAGTACTTCCACATTTAAGCCCAGTGGTTTTGAGAAGAGTCTCTTCATCATCCAGGCAACAACCCTCGCATCCCCTTTATGCTTTGTCTCCATCGCCTTGGCCACAAGATCATGAACCTCCTCTATCATCCGAGCCGAATCTTCTTCACTAAAAGATCTGATCCCAGAATTATTGTATCTCTCTTCATCTATGAATGCGTTCATAAGTATATTTCCGACATCCATCCAATTTTTGAATTTTTTCGGTCCCGTATACCTTTCATAGCCCTGCAGATCCGAAGCATATTCCAGATCCTTCACAAAATGGGGGTGTTGCTCGGTATCATCTCTGCCATCCCACTCATTTGCTCTATCCGGGCTCAAATATTTATCTCTGGTGCAGTCTACCCTCAACCATCTTTCTCCGGGCATTGCGTTTACGATACAATGTGCAAATTTAAATTTTTTAGCTTCTTTCACTTCTGCGTTCAGTTTTATTATATCCAACATTGATTCTCCCGCTATGAATTGAAATTGGAACCTTGCGGGGATATCATTTGCTTTCAGTAGTGCAATCAGCAGATTTGACTTTGTGAAACAGTCCCCCCTCTTTCTTTCCAAAATTTTGGATGCCTTCGATAAAGGTTCGGCAAAGTAATATATGTTATCTCTAACCCAATAAAATGCGTTTACCGCATATTCTCTCTTATCTGCGCTTTTATCCTTTAATTCGTCGGCCACTCTCAATATTTCTTCATTCTTCCAATCACATAATTCCGTTTCGATCAGATATTTATCGAGTTTGTACATAGTAATCACATCACGTAGTTGA
>CABGHH010000013.1 GCA_902158745.1 Candidatus Methanolliviera sp. GoM_asphalt | reverse complement strand
CCTTTAAAAGCACAGCAAGCATCTTTCTTCTCTTTGGGATATGCCCATTTAAAGACTGGATCATCTTTGTGAATACTCTATCACTCATCTATAACGCTCTCCAACGTATATCTCGATCTTGTCCTCTTAAGCCCATTTATGACCCACTCTACCTCATCATCTGGGCAGAGGATAGCAGAACTCATGCCGTGCTTTGCAGCATCTCTCGCCGCTTCCACCGCGCCAAAAAAAGAATCTATTTTTAAATTTAACTTTTTTAATACTGCATATGCCTCTAAACCAAGAACAGATGTAAAATCCACGCCCATTAAAATTTTTTTTACCTTCGGATAATTTACCCTCCTGCTGCCACCATCTTTTATATTTGGTATCTTTATAACCTTTACCTCCCTCTCCTCCATCTCTATAAAACCTTTTATATCTTTTACGCCGACGTCTTCCCCGTCCGATGCATCGGAGACGGATTCTCCGATCGCTCCCTTGGAACTTTTTGCTCCAGAATGTGCATAAAGTATGCCTTTTTTTAAATAAAGCCCGACCAAATCCCCCTTTTTTATCTCACCGTCTGCAATCGCAGTAGAAACATCTATAATTCTAAGCACATCACCCATTATGAATGTTGCATAATTTTTCAGTTCGTTTACATTCCTGGTTATATATTCTATACCCTCTTTCGTTATATAGTATCTTCCTTTCTGCGGTGAGAAGATCGTTTCCTCTTTAACCATCTCTTTTATGTATTCAGATATTGCCTGGGGAGTTATATCCAACTTTTTAGCAATATCTTTCTGTCTGATGTTTGGCTGACCAGATGCCACCTCCACCAAAATCTGAAATTTTGTACTATTCTTTTTATTTTTCAGTAATAGCGGCATCGCCGACCATCTCCACTTTTTGCCCTCTCAACGATAGGATGGATGATCTCTTCATTACCCCTTTCAAGAACCGTGGTGTAAGGGCCAATTCCCTACATATATCTCGGATCGATCGATTTCCTTTTTTTACCTGCTCCATTATCTCCAACTCATATCCACTAAATGCCTCCCCATCTATCAGAGCTATATTTATGAGATCGCCCAATTCTTTTAAGGTACATTGAAAATCCGCTTGGAACATGGGATAAGCCGTTTCAAACTCCATTTTGGGTATTTCCCCATTTTTTGGCGTTCTCCACCTGCCCTCTATTAACTTTCCCCTTCTGAGAAGTTCGAGGCTTCTCGCCACATCCCCATCAACGACCTCTTCTAACTCCTTTTTAGTCTTCCACCCCTTCAAGAGCTCATCAAATACCCTTTTATGCACCTTTGAGTTAAAGATTCTGATGAGAGGAACTAGATCTGAGGCGTCGGTGACGATCTTCACCCTATTTGTCATATCAACACCAAAAATACTCGATCTTTAAGTAAATTTGCCTGATAAAGCTTAATATCCCATGATATAAAAATATCTCTTTAACCAGTATCTCCAAACGATCTTTTAAATTATACGAAAATCACAAAATATCCTTTTTGATGTAGCTATTTATAGGTGTTTCAATCATACAATTGCTATTGTAAAGCAGACATTAAAAAGAGGAATAAAAGCACTCTTATCTCGATTGAATCTTCCATGATCTTTGTATATTCCGGATCCCTCCTTTGATAAACGTTTGAAATTCTTAAGAGATCGATCACTTTTTATCTTTGAAATTGGGATGTTATGAGCGATGAAGATAAAAGCTGACTGTATTCCGTGTCTCATCGACAGGGCAAAATTTGAATGTGATCTGGCATTGAAAGATGAGGAGGATAAGATTCATACGCTTGCCGAAATACTGCGGTTCATAGGAAATAATTGTGAGAGAGATCTTTCTCCTGCATTTTTCGGCACGTATAGAGATAGGATAATAAGATGGAGATCAAATAATATAGATCACTACGAACGATTAAAGAAAGAAGCCAATGAATCTGCCAAGAGACTGCTTCCTTTGGCGAAGGGGTTCTATGAAGAGAGTAAGGATAAATTTAAATTGGACGCTCTTCTGAGGATAGCTGCCGCGGCCAATTCCATGGAATACGGTGTTAGAGGGTATAAATTTTCAAATAGAAAGTTTGAGGAAGAATTTGAGCGAACTTTGAACGAAGAGCTGGTGGGGAATCTGGAAGAGGTCAAGATGACAATCTTAAACGGTAAAAATATCCTCTATCTGACGGATAATGCGGGGGAGATCGTCTTTGATAAATTTGTCATCGAGAAGCTTGTGGCGATGGGTAAAAATATTATTCTGTCCCCAAAGGAGAGGGCTGTGATGAATGATGCCACGGTGAAGGACGCAGAAGAATTGAAGTTTGAGAATAAGATAGTGCCGAGTGGTTCGGCCATTGGTGTGCTCTTGGAAGAGGCAAATAAAGAATTTTTAAGATACCTGTGGAATCCAGATTTTTTGATCCTTGCGAAGGGGATGGGAAATTACGAGACGATCTCTTCCTTTGAAGATGAATTGAGGGGAAAACTTATATATGTCCTAAGAGCAAAATGTTATTCTATTGCGGAAGAGAATAAAGTAAAGAAGGGAAGTTTGGTTGCAAGGCTCGTTCTTTAAATGACAGTCATTGGAGAGATTGGAGAAAGGGGGTTGATAGAGAGAATACTAAAAAAGATTGAATATAAGAGTGAAAGGGTCATATTAGGTATAGGAGACGATTCTGCCGTTTTATCCCATTGCCAAGAGAATAAAATGCTCGTCTTTACCACGGATATGTTGCATGAGAAGACGGATTTTCCGGAGATATTAACGCCAGAAGATATTGGATGGATGTCCGTGGCAGTTAATTTGAGCGATTTGGCTTCTATGGGGGCAACCCCCCTCTGCTTTTTGGCGTCTCTGGGTTTGAGAGAGGATATGTCCCTAAATAATTTTGATGGGATTATAGATGGGATAAACGAGTGTTGTAATGAATACGAAGTTGAGTTTGTGGGCGGAGATATTGATAGACACTCAGAATTGACGATCGTTGGAACCGCCGTCGGGGAGGCAGAAAGAATCGTTAAAAGGGGTGGTGCCAATGCGGGAGATCTCCTCTGCACGGTCGGGTGCCTCGGCGGCTCGGCGGCTTCTTTGAATATAACAAAAGAGAATAAAGAGATGGGAGACGATTTGAGAAGAGCGATAAGGGAGAGAATCTCTGTCAAAAAACCGAGAGTTAGGGAGGGGATCGAGATCGGAAAATTTGCAACATCTTCTATAGATATGAGCGATGGTTTTGCGGCATCTCTATATGAGATCTCGGATAAAAGTGGGGTTGGATTCGTCGTAGAGTTCGATGAGCTCCCTGTCGATCCTTTAGTTTCAGATAACGATCTGGATGATCTTCTGTACGGCGGGGGGGACTATGGATTACTCTTCACGGTGAGAGAAGACGAAATGGGAAATATAGAAGAGATTGAAGAAAAGGAGATAAGTGTGGTTGGAAGGGCGACCGAGAGAAGAGAGATAATCTTAAGGCGAGATGGCATAGAGAGGGTCATAGAGAGAAGAGGTTACGATCATATGGTGAAAAGATGAGAGAGGTGGCGTTCTACTCCCACGAAGAAGAAGGCGTTCTTCGGTGCAATATATGCAATCACCGCTGCAAGATAAGAGAAGAAAAGAGAGGCATCTGTGGGGCTAGGGAGAATAGAGACGGGAAGTTATACGCGTTGAACTACGGACTTACCAGTTCAATAAACGTCGATCCGATAGAGAAGAAACCACTATACAACTTCCATCCAGGATCCAAGGTTTTATCCCTTGGAACTATCGGATGCAACTTCAGATGCTCACATTGTCAGAACTATTCAATATCTACTGCGAGTATAGGAGATTATCCTCTGGAAGAGATAACGCCGGAAGATGTTTCGACGTTGGCCAAAGAATATGGTGTGGGGGGAGTATCCTGGACATACAACGAGCCGACGATATGGTATGAATTTACCTATGACGCATCTAAAATCGCCAAAAGAGATGGTTTCACAACTTCTTATGTCACAAACGGCTACATGACGGAGGAGGCATTAAAGGAGATCTCACCATATTTAGATGCGGCAAATGTAGATGTAAAGGCGTTTAAAGAAGAATTCTATAAGAAAGTCTGTAAAGCGTCGTTGGAGCCAGTTTTAAGGACTTGCGAGATCATGAAAGAAGAAGATATACATCTCGAGATCACCTATCTGGTGATACCTACGTATAACGACGATGAGAACGAGATCAGAGAATTCTGCAGATGGGTTGTAGATCTAGATCCCTCGACCCCCGTTCACTTCACGCGCTTTTATCCGTATCATGAGATGCTCGACGTTCCTGCCACACCTGTAGAAACACTAAAAGACGCATATAGGATAGGAAAAGAGGAAGGGATAGAATATCTCTATCTGGGAAATGTCTCCGGGCTTGATGAGGAGAACACCTATTGTCCAAACTGTGGAGAGCTCCTCATAGGGAGAAGTGGGTTTTCGATCACCAGATGTGATTTAAAGGATGGTAGATGCCCAAGATGTGGTTTTAAAGTTAATATAATAATTTAAGAGGTGATAAAAATTAAGATAAGATTTTTGGGTGGATGCGATGGAATAGGAAAATCGGCGGTATTATTGGATAATACAGTGCTCGATTATGGATTACAGACGTCTAAGGAGGATCCTTTTCCTTTGAAAGCGGATTGTGATCATGCGATCATTTCTCATGGGCATCTCGATCACTGCGGTGCGGTTCCTGCGTTAAAAGGAGTGAGTGACATTTATATGACCGCACCGACAGGCGATTTTATGAGGCTCTTGGCCGAGGATACGATAAGGTTGAACGAGAAATGGAAGAATAGAATGATATATTCGATGGAAGATTTGACGATGGCGATGGCTAAAATTAGGAACGTCTCATACGAAGAGCCCTTTTTTATAGGAGATCAGCGATGTACGCTTATCAACGCCGGGCACATCGTTGGTTCCTCCTCTATATTGGTTGAAGGAGATATAGATATCTTTTATTCCTCCGACGTGAACACAATAGATACGAAGATGGCAGAAGGCGCAAAGGATTTTCCTCACGCAGACGTCGGAATCGTTGAGAGTACATACTTTGGGACGAATCACTCGCCGAGAGAAGAATTGGAAGAGAAATTTGCAGATTCCGTAAAGGAGACGATAGAGAAGAGAGGTAACGTGATAATTCCATGTTTTGCGATAAATAGAACCCAGGAGATCCTGATTATGTTAGAGGAAAAGGGCATATCGCCCTTTTTGGATGGAATGGGTGTCGAAGCCACCAAAATAATCCTCGGCCACCCTGAATTTGCGAAGGATCCGTCTGCACTTAAAAAGGCGTTTGATAACGCCACTCTGGTCAACAGAAAGAATAGAAGGGAAGTCTTCTCTGAACCCTCCGTGATCGTAACGACGGCCGGCATGATGAACGGGGGTCCCGTCATAAATTATCTCAAGAAGATATACAAAGATCCAAAGAGTAAGCTCATCCTAACAGGATATCAGGTTGAGGGGACAAACGGAAGGATGGTGATGGAGAAGGGGCTTATAAGGTTGAATAAAGATATCGTCAAGATAGAGAACGATGTGGAACAATACGATTTCTCTTCCCATTCCGGGGATAAAGAGCTTAAAGAGATGGCGAAGGATCTGAGTGATAAGGGGGCAACACTCTTCTTTACGATTCATGGAGAAAGAGAGAAGAATGAGGCATTTTCAGCGTGGATAAGAGAGGAGATTGGATGTGATGCGAATGCCCCAAACACCGGCGATACCTATACCATCTCTTAAAAGGGGTTTTAAGGATTGTTTTATAGCCAATTTCATCACTAACTTTGTTGGTCAGCACCGGAAAAAAGATCTATAGAGTTGATAAAAAAAAAGGAAAAAAAGTGGATTGGCTCACAGTGGTAATAATCCCATTAGCTGGTTTCCGATCCAATATCCTAACATTCCTAATGCAAATGTGCCGGGGACCTCCACATATTAGATTCGTACATATTGCACTCATCGGCGGGCCAGTCAAGAAGCCAAGGCCAACGGTATAATCACAACACTCGGGGATTGCACACAGTAGGCAACATGTAAGAATACAATCAAGTATGTACCCCAAACCACCAAAAATAGTTTTTCCTACAATAACACCGCATATCCCGCAAATAATTCCAAGCGCTCCTCATCCTCAAACATCCGCTTCATACCATCAAACACTTTTTTACCTCATTTTCATCATATTTTTTGCCTTTATGCTCAAAGAGATGCTTTCCAAGATTAAAAAATACATCAAATTTGTTTTCTTCATAAACCATAAAGCTTTCGTTTGATTTGCCTTGTCGAACAATTATAGTTAGATAGTTCTCAAATCTCTTATCTTTGGATCTAAAATTCCCTTCTCCGTTATTATAGATGTAATATTTTCAATCGGCGTGAAATCGAATGCAGGGTTGAATACTTTAACGTTCTTTGGAGCTATATAACTCTCCCCAAATTTTCTCAATTCGTCCGCGCCCCTCTCCTCGATGATTATATCTCTTCCGGTCCTTTCTAGATCGAAGGTCGAATAGGGGGCTACAACATAAAAAGGAATTTTATTCTCCTTTGCCAAGACCGAGTGTGTATATGTCCCTATCTTATTAAAAACTCCATCTTTAACGATTCTATCGGCACCCACGATGACTTTATCGACCATTTTATTTCGCATGACGATCCCGGAGGAAGAATCTGCGATTAAAGTCACGTCTATCCCATCTTCCATCAATTCCCACGTCGTTATCCTTCCTCCTTGATTTAAAGGTCTTGTCTCGCACGCAAAGACCTTTATATCCTTGCCCATCTCGACTGCACTTCTAACAACCCCGAGCGCCGTACCCCAATCTACGCAGGCGAGTCTTCCTGCGTTACAGTGCGTCAGTATTGTATCTCCATCGTTAAGAAGCTTGGCGCCATTCTCTCCGATCGTTTTATTTATTCTTACGTCTTCTTCGCATATCCTCTTTGCCTCTTCCAGCGCGAATCTTCTTATATCCTCTATACTTTCTTCGCTCAAAGTAGTTGCATTTGAAAATCTTTGATTTTCAAGTTTGCAAATGGAACATTTGCAATCAAATCTTCGATTTTTGAGCACCTTGTCCAAAACCCGATTTACGCCCCAAGAGAGATTCACCGCGGTCGGACGTACATTCTTTATCCTCTTCGCATCTGATATTAAAGTCCTAATCATCTCTTCTCTATCTTCTCCACCGTATTGAAAGGCAGACAGAGCGATACTCAAACCCCCAGCAGCTCCTAATGCCGGCGCCCCCCTAATCTTTAGAGATTTTATAGCGTCTATGAGAGAATCGATAGTTTTACAGGATTTCTTCTCGAGTTTCAAAGGTATCTTGGTCTGATCTACCATCTCGATACAATTCTCGATATCGTTCCATTCGATCGTTTTAGTATTGATAGAGATCACCTATCTGTCATTTTCTTCAATTCTACGCTAAGTATATCCAATATCTCATTCCTCTTTTCTGTGATCTTCAAATCCGTTCTCTCTCTCGGCCTCTCCATATTCACATCGATTATCTTCTTGATCCTTCCGGGGTTTATAGACATCACAACCACCCTGTCAGCAAGATAGAGAGCTTCATCCACACTATGCGTCACAAAAACGACCGTTTTTTTGGTCTTTCCCCATATTCTCAATATCTCATCTTGGAGCATATTTCTTGTCTGGGCATCCAGCGACCCAAACGGCTCATCCATCAATAAAATAGCTGGATTGACTGCAAGCGCCCTTGCAATCGCAACCCGCTGCTTCATTCCTCCTGAAAGCTCGTAAGGATACCTGTTCTTAAATCTGTTTAGACCAACAAGGTTCAAGTATTCTTCTGCAACTTCTCTTTTCCTTTCTATCCCAAGAATTTCCAGTCCAAATTCAACATTTCTTAAAACCGTTCTCCAAGGAAAAAGAGAAAAATCCTGAAAGATCATCCCTCTTTCTGGAGAAGGAGATCTAATTTCTTCTCCATCTAAAATGATCTTCCCACTGCTCGGAAAGTCTAAACCCGCTATTAATCGCAATAAAGTTGTTTTTCCACATCCAGAAGGTCCAATGATACATAAAAATTCGTTTTGGTTAATATTCAAACTGATCTCTTCTAATGACTTCATCTCTCCGTCTTCTGAGTTAAATATCTTCGTTACGCAGCTAAGCACAAGTTTCTGATTCATTTATTTTACAATCCCCTTCTTCCATCTAAATAATCTTTCATCAACGATATATCTAAATAAACGGTCTAAACAAAGCGATATGAACCCCAAAAGGAGCATATAGGCTATAATATAGTCCAATTGATTCCAGTAATTAAACTCGGAGAAAAGCCTGTAACCAAGTCCGCTTTTGCTAACGCCAAACATCTCAGCGGCAACAACACACATCCATCCAACTCCCATACCAACCCTGGTGCCTGTTGCAATCGATGGAAGTGCATAAGGAAAAGCGACATATCTAATCTGCTTTTTGCTCTCAGCGCATCCCAATACCTTACTTGTCTCTACTAGCACCTTTGGCACATCTCTAAATCCAGTATATGTATCAATCAAGATTGGAAAAAATATACCTAAAAATATAATAAATCCAGCTGCGATAGAGCTAAGCTTGAACCAGGCAATTGCAAGAGGTATCCATGCAAGAGGAGGAATAGGCCTTAAGATTTCAATGATTGGATCTATAGCTCTGAATACATTCTCAAACCATCCCATAGCAATTCCTAAGGGAACTGCAACGCAAAATGCTGCTCCCAGCCCTATACCAAAGTGATAGAGGCTCATCAACGTATCAGGGATTATGTATCCCTTAACCACTCCCAGTTCATAGAAAGAAAACATAACCATCGAAAAACGTGGCAATATTCCCGGCTCATCTATCACAAATGCTATAAGTTCCCATGATAAGATGGCTATGGCCAGGGAAGGCAACCATAGCCATCTCTTCTTCACTCGCATCTTCATCTTTTAGCCATTATTTCATCATAGAAACTTGTATCAAAGATGTCATCCTCTCTAAGCATCTTGATTCCTCTTCCTTCATACCTTTCCCTATTTAGTCCATAGATGATTCGCGCATATTCAAGTCCGGAATCTATTTCAATATGTGGATCGTGAATCCAGCGCATATCAGTTTTGTCTATAGAGCGCTTAACCGTTGATGCATCCACACCAATCCATCTCGCACAAATTTCTGATGCTTCATCAGGATGATCCTTCTCATACTCTGTAGCCCTTATATGCGTTCTTACTATCTGTTCAACCATCTCTGGATGTTTTCTAATCAGTTCTCCACGTACAACTAAACAACAGCATGCATGATCGGGCCACATTGAACCTGACCATTCCACAATTTTTCCACTACCTGCCTCTTCGATTATCGTGGGATGCGGAGAAGGAAGAAATACACCATCTACAGCTCCAGTAGCAATTTCAGAAGCAGCCTCCCCAGGTTTCACTGGAAGCATATAAACATCTTTTTTTGGATCCACACCGTGATCTGAGAGCCATTTTGAAAGAATTGTATGCTGAACCGAACCAGGCGGATAAGTTGCTATCGTTAAGCCCTTTAGAGAGATTGGCCCCTCATATTCATCGGCGAGTTCATGACGGAGAACCAATCCAGATCCTTGGGTTTGCACACCTGCAATTATCTTTGCATTCAAACCTTCGTACATATTAGCGATTGGCGGTGCAACCCCTACATAAGCTATATCAAGCTCCCCGGCTTTCATTGCTTGCATCTCTGGAGGTCCGGAAGGAAACTTAAGAAATTCAACCTCCTCTATACCAAATTTATTTAGATCATCCTTCCACCACCCCTTTTCGGCGGCTACCATTGCTGCGGTTTGGTGTGTAGATGGCTGATAGCCTATCGTTATCTTTTTATATTGTACCTCATCACCAGGTTTAAGAGCAACGTATGCGACGAGCATCACTATAACAAGCCCGATTGTGATCAATATCAATGAACTTCTCTTCATCATTTCCTCTTAAATCCATTTCATATAAAATACTTTTCCAAATATGTCACTTTCTTACTAATTGTATCAATTTTAAGCAACCTATTTATACTTGTGTATAATAATGGTGATTTATGGATGATGTCGAACGCCTGCTTCATAGCATCCTAAAATCTGATGAGGAATTTGGAAGAACACTTAATAATGTGATAAGAGAAAGATATAAGAATATCTTGATGTTCAGTAATGTTTCTGAAATTCCGGCGAGCACGCTCTATAAGATCTTATCTGGGAGAGGAAAGCCAAATATTAAGACGATGAGGAAGATATGTGGTGCTCTGGTCGAGGAACGGAATGAAGAAGAAGGGGTCATAGCCGTTATAGCCGCACGAGCCGTGCTGGATGACAGAGCGATGAACAGAGATATAAAGATTGATGGAAGAACATTCAGAATAAGGGAGTATCCGGTATATACGATGGAAGATGCAATCGTCGCTGCCATAAAAGCGGAGAGAGACGGGGCAGTCGGACTCGTGTGTGCCCCCATCGTAAGCCCCACCGTTGAAAAGATCGTCTCAATACCCGTCGCCGTCATAATGCCTCGTGAGAGTATATCCAAGGCGATAGATATAGTAAGCAAAAAATGTCTTCCTTCATAGATCGAGATTAAACATTGGGGTAGTAGGGTAGCCTGGTCGATCCTCGAGCGTTTGGGACGCCCGGACGGCAGTTCAAATCTGCTCTACCCCATAATTGGTCAAATATACAAACATTTCTAAGCGAGATCACACTTATCCTAAATAGCGAGATGGTGAAGATGAGATATGAGACATGGTTTGGAGATATCGAAGTAGAATTAGAAGAGGGAGAATATGAGGATCCCAGTAGAGAGGTTAGAAGGCATTATAGAGACTCTGCCAGAGAGACAGGGATTGCGGTAAAAGAGAAAGATTACATCGAACTCCTAAAGGAAGAATGCATATCCTTAGCAAAAACTAAAATCAAACTCAAAGCGGAAGAGAAGGAGAAATCCATTGAAAGGGCGATAACCACAATGGAAGAACTGGGTGATGCAACAAATTCACTCTCCGAGAAACTTCTCGACTGGTATGGAGAGCATTTTCCTGAGCTTAGCCTAAGAAGAGAGGAGACGCTCGAAGTAATTGCTAGATATGGAAGCAGGAAGAGGATAATTGAATCGAACATGGATAAAAAAATTATAGAAAAAGCCAAGGAATCGGATGGTATAGAGTTGTCTATAGAGGAGGAAAAAATCCTTAGAAGATTTTCCAAATCGATAAAAGAGATGCGCGAGTTGGAGAATGAATTAGAGGGATATGTAGAGGAGAATATAGAAGCTATTACACCAAATCTCTCCTCTTTTATCGGACCCACGCTCGTAGCAAAGCTCTTGTCTCTTTCAGGTGGCCTTAAAAATCTCGCGTTTATGCCCTCAAGTAAAATTCAGGTATTGGGGGCAGAGAAAGCACTCTTCAAGCATCTCTCCCGTGGGACACCACCGCCAAAACACGGGGTGATATTCCAACACCCGGCCATACATAACTCAAAGAGGGAGATTAGAGGAAAGTTGGCAAGGGATCTCGCCGCAAAGATTGCCATACTCGCCCGGGTGGATTATTTTTCTGGGGAGAGCAGAGGGGATCTTATAAAAGAATTCAAAGACGAAATCAAGAAGAAGGAGAAGCAGAAGTGAGATGGAATCCACAGACAAGTAAATTTGCCGCATTTTTGACTAAAAAAGATATTGATTTGAGGAGTAATACAAAGATGCTCTATCTCGGTGCTGCTTCTGGATCTACAGCTTCTCATCTCTCAAAAATTTTAGCAGATGGTGTTATCTATGCCGTAGAATTTTCTTGGAAACCGATGAGGAAGCTCGTAGAACTTTCAAAGAGAGAGAAGAATATAATCCCTCTCTTCTTCGATGCCAATAGACCAGAGGAATATGCCCCTTATGTGGAGATGGTAGATTTTATCTATCAGGACATAGCTCAGAAGAATCAGGTTGAGATCGCAAATAAAAACGCCGAGATATTTTTAGCAAGAGGAGGGGTTCTGCTTTTAATGCTCAAAACCAGGAGTATAGATGCTGTAGAGGAAACAAAAAAAATTGCGTCCGCAGAGATTAAAAGGCTTGACGAAAAATTTAATATAATAGATGTTTTGAAGTTGGATCCGTTCTATAAGGATCACGTCGCAATTCTTGCAAATTACGATCATCCTTAATTTTGATTTTGAGGAGTGAAAAATGGGAAAGAGACCAGGACATGTCTATAGAAACGTGACTAAACGGCCGTGCACGAGGAAAGAGTATATGGGGGGAACGCCGGGGATGAGGATAAGCCAGTTCAATATGGGTAGCCCCAACAAAGACTTCCCAGTCGTCTTACAATTGTTTACGAAAGAAGCTTGTCAGATAAGAGATATTGCATTGGAATCGGCCAGAATATCTGCAAATAAATTACTATCCAGAGAAGTGGGTGAAAGTAATTATCATATCAAAATACTCGTCTATCCACACCACGTTCTCAGGGAGAATAAACAGGCAACCGGTGCCGGGGCAGACAGGGTGTCTCAGGGAATGAGAGAAGCATTTGGTAAACCTGTGGGCCTTGCGGCAAGAGTAAGAGCGGGGCAACCGATAATCTCCATCGGGGTGCACGAGCAAAATTTTGATGAGGCAAAGGAGGCTTTAAAAAAGACCTCTTACAAGCTGCCAACTCCATGCAGGATACTAACTACCAAAGGAAGCGAATTGATTAGATGAAAGGTTAGATTATGCAAAACTACAAAGACTTACTGGACAGGGCATTTCAAAATATGCCGAGTGGTGAGACAAAAGCCGAGAGATTTGTTATACCACTGGCAAATACTTCTATAGAGGGGAAAACGACAGTTTTGGAGAATTTTAAAGAGATCGCGGACGTTTTAAATAGGGAAAAACCCCCTCTTTTAAAATATCTATCGAGAGAACTTGGAACGGCGGGAAGAAGCGATGATGATAGAGCAATCTTTCAGGGCAAGTTCTTCTCCGAACAGATAAATGATCTCATCAAAGAGTATTCCGATGAATTTGTCATATGCTCCGAGTGCGGCAGACCAGACACGCGTCTCGTTCGAGTTGGAAGGGTCATGACGCTCCAATGTGATGCGTGCGGTGGGCACAGACCAATAGCCAAGATGAAGGCTAAGAAGAAAAGTGAGAGCGTTTTAGAGGAGGGTAAAACTTATGATTTTACGGTAGAAAAGATGGGAAAGAAGAACGATGGGATAGCAAATTTTGCTGGTTATACCATCTTTGTACCACACACAAAGAAGGGGGAGCGGGTGAGGGTTACGGTCAAGAAGATCACTGGAAAGCTCGCCTTTACAGAACTCGTCGAGAAACTTTAATATGAAACAGGATCGCGCCGATGGTCTAGCGGCATGACTAGGGCCTTCCAAGCCCTAGACCCGGGTTCAAATCCCGGTCGGCGCATTAGTGATGAAGCATTAAGGATGAAACATTATGAAGATCATCGACGGCGTTTATCTGCTAAAAGGTGGAGAACTGATAAGGGATGGTTATAAGATACGATATGCCTCCTCCGCCTCTGTCTTGATAGAGGATGATAAGATCATCATCGTGGATACCTCTTTACCTGGGGATTGGGATGAGATAAAGACTTCTTTGAGAAAAATTGGTTATATGCCAGAAGACGTCGAGATAGTTATAAACACGCATCTTCACCGAGATCATTGTGGATGCAATGATTTTTTTACGAAGGCAGAAAACTATGCCCATCCTTGTCAAATTGGGGAACGTAGAAACTTTAAATCGATCCAGTTCTTAAAGTTGAATAGGACATACATACTGGATACGCCAGGGCACGTGGATGGGCATATATCCGTCGTTTTTCCTGGCGAAAAGAATGTGGTCGTCGCTGGGGATGCAATACCGATAAAGGATAATTATTACAAACGGCTACCGCCGATAATCTATTCGGATAAGAAAGAGGCGATTAGAAGTATGGAGAAGATTGTAGAGATTGCAGATATAATAATCACGGGGCACGAGGGTTATATAATCTGTTGAAATCTAAAAAGTGATTACTATGATCAAAATAGGTTTGGCCGGAAAGCCAAACGGTGGAAAATCGACTTTTTTCAAATCTTCTACGCTTGCCAACGTCGAGATAGCCAGCTATCCATTCACCACGATAGACGCAAATCATGGGATCGCTTTTGCGAGAAGCGTCTGCCCATGCGTCGAAATGGACGAGAAGTGCGGAAATTGCAGAGATGGATTTAGATTTGTTCCGGTGGAGATGATAGATGTGGCCGGCCTGGTCCCTGATGCGCACCTTGGAAAAGGTCTTGGGAATGAGTTCCTGGATAATTTAAGACAGGCAGACGTGATAATAGATGTGGTGGATGCATCGGGTTCAACAGATGAGGGGGGAAACACCGTTGAGATTGGATCATACAATCCCTTAAAAGAGGTGGATTTCATCGAGAGAGAGCTATCGATGTGGTTCTATGGAATAATAAAGAGGGATTGGGGCAGAACTTCGAGAAAAATTCAGAGCGATGGGATGAAGGTTTTAGCGGAGAAGCTCGCGGGCCTCGGTGTCAGTGAACAGGCGATAAAACGTTCGATAGATGATGTAGAACTCCCAGAAAAAACTTCTTCATGGAAAGAGGACGATTTAAGGCTTTTTTCTGAGACGGTCATAAAGAGGAGTAAGCCGATAATCATTGCAGCGAATAAGATGGACATAGCACCGGAAGAAAATTTGTCGAGGTTGGAGAGGCTCGATGAGAGGGGATACAAAGTTATCTTAACGAGTGCGGCGGGCGAACTTGCGTTGAGGATGGCAGAGAAAAATGATTTCATAAGATATATACCTGGGGATGAAGATTTTGAGATCGTGGATGATAAGAGAATTAATAAAAAACAGTTGGACGCGTTAGAATACATAAAAAACATGATGAAAGAAAAGGGTGGAACCGGCGTTCAAAATGTCATAAATACCGCAGTTTTTGATCTTTTGAAGATGATTGTTGTATATCCCGTGGAAAACGAGAAAAAGTGTACGGACAAAGATGGAAACGTCCTTCCAGACGCGTTTTTATTGAAGAAAGGATCTAAAGCCAAAGATCTGGCATATCAGGTTCACAGCGATATTGGAGATGGATTTTTATTCGCGATAGATGCGAGAAAGAAGATGAGGTTGGGAGAAGACTACGAATTGAAGGAGAATGAGATCATAAAGATCGTCTCCTCAAGGTGAACGAGGTGAATATTAACATTAATAAGGGGGTTTAATTTAAATTAAGTTTATGAACGAATATGATCGTGGCTTTCATCCAACATTGAGGATCAAGGGCACAAAGAGTAAGTCCTTACTCGGTAAAAAGATCGTCGTCGGTGTGACTGGAAGTGTTGCGGCAGTAAGAGTGGTCGAACTGTGTAGAGAGCTGATAAGATATGGTGCAGATGTCTATGTAGTTATGACAGATGCCGCAAAGAATATTATTCATCCGTACACGCTCCATTACGCTTCAGGTCACGATGTAATTGAAAGATTGGTCGGAAAAATTGAGCACGTCGAATTTTTGGGAATGGAAGGAGAAGCCGATATATTTTTAATAGCACCTGCCACCTCAAACACGATAAGTAAAATAGCATACGGGATAAGCGATACCACGATCACTCTCTTTGCTACAACCGCTTTTGGATCCAAGATCCCTATTGCCATCGTTCCTGCGATGCACGAATCTATGTATCAAAATCCGATCCTGCTCGAGAACATCGAGAGGTTGAAAGATTTGGGCGTGACATTCATAGGGCCGAGAATAGGGGAGGAAAAGGCAAAGATAGCAAAGGTGGATGAGATCGTTCTTTATGTGGAGCATATACTCTCCAAGAAGATACTGAAGGGAAAGAGGGTACTCATAACAAGCGGAGCAACAGCGGAACCTATCGATCCGATAAGGATATTGACCAACAGAGCGTCAGGGAAGACTGGGAAAGAACTTGCAAAGGAGTGTTTCAGGCAAGGTGCAGATGTGATGCTTGTGCATAATAGGGAGATAGACACGCTTGGGATCAGTGAGATAAGGGTGGAAAGTGGCGAAGAGATGTACGACGCAGTAATGAGAGAGCTCAAGAGAGAGAGATATGATTGTTTGATCAGCGCAGCGGCGATATCAGACTACAAGGTGGAGACGGCCGAGACGAAGATCTCTTCTGGGGATGAGATCATACTTAAGCTTATTCCGACCAGAAAACTCATCGAAGACGTAAAAAAGAAGTTTTCTGATCTGGTTGTCGTTGGATTCAAAGCGGAGACGAACGTGAGCAGGGAAGAATTGATAAAGAGATCACTTGAAAAGAAAGAAAAGGTAGGAATGGAGCTCATCGTGGCAAATGACGTTGGCAAGGGGGGGATGGGTACGCCGGATAATGAGGTTTATATCATAAAGGATAAAGACGAGATAGATCACGTCAAAGGTGCTAAAAAGATCATAGCGGAGAAGATCATCACGAGTTTATCCAGGGTTTTAGGATGATTGCAAATGTTCCATTTGCAAATAGGCACAAATCAAAGATTTGTGCTCGAACGGAGTTCGGCATGATTTCTAGGTGCATAGCATATTCTCCCGCTCACATAACAGGATTTTTCACAACGGAAAACTCCGACGATCCAAGGAAGAAGGGATCGAGGGGCGCCGGAATCGTTCTTGAAGCAGGTTGTCTTACCACCGTTGAAAAGGCAGTATCGAAAAATCGAAGATCTTTGAGCAAGAAAATTTTTATAAACGGGAAGGAAGAGACCGCAAGGACCACAGATGCCGTTCTCTCAAAGATATTGGAAGACGAGGGTGTAACCGTGAGCTCCAGTTTCGATGTTCCACTGATGGGGGGTTTTGGAGCCAGCGCTTCGGGAGCGATGAGCACTGCTATCGCCATAAACCACCTATATAAAAAAAATCTAACCTCTAAAGAAATTTCTGAGGTGGCCCACGTTGCAGAGGTGGAGAACAAGACGGGTTTGGGTGATGTGGATGCGATCACCATCGGTGGCGGGCTGGTAGTCAGAAAGAGAGGAGGATCTATAAATTATGGATCATTCGATATAGTACCGGTTGAGCCTACAAAGGTTGGATATGTCTTCTTTGGAGAGGTTTCGACAAGAGAAATTCTCGGGAACGATAAAATGATGAATAGAATAAACGAGGCGGGACTTAAGAAGCTGAAGGGTCTCCTGAAGAAGCCGACACTCGAAAACTTCATGAACCTCTCATACGAATTTTCATGCGAGACCGGACTTGCCACAGGTAGAATGATGGACGCAATTGAGGAAGTTAGAAACAACGGCGGTCTCGCAAGCATGGCGATGCTCGGAGAGACGGTCTTTGCGATCGGAAATTATACGTCTTTAAAGGATTTTGGGGAGTTGAAAGAGACGGAGATAACGTTTGAACACGCCCATATAATATAATTTAAAGAAAGATGACTAAAATTCCAAAATCCCACCCAAGGTATTCTTCTCTCATCACAAGAGAGAAACTGATAGAAGCTTATGAAGAGGGGATCCTGGATGAAGGGGCGCTTATAGAGTTCGGCAGAGAAGAGGCGGTTGATTACCTCATCGGGGAGAGAACGATAGAAGAGGCGTACAGATCTACAAAGGTTGCCGTCTCATATATCCTTCTTTCTAAGAATCCAATGATCGTTTTGGATGGCGTCTGTCTTGCACTATCGGCAAATAAAATAAAAAAAATCTGTAGATCGCTCGGACTGTCTGTATATCTCGGAGAAGATTTATCGGAAGTTAGAGAGAGATTGATCGGGCGTTTGAAAGCAGAGGGGATCGAGCCAAAAGAACGTATGGATACAGATCTGTTGATCTTTCATGGAAAGAACAAAATCTTGAAGTATTTTAATGGAAGAAAGATCTATTTCGGGTTGAACATATTTTCAAATGATCTTAAAGGTGTGGATGTTATAATAATAGATAGTATCATCAGATTTTTTTCCAATATCGAAGAAATATTTGATAAATTAAGAGAAAAGAGGATAAGAGAATTGATTGAAATAACGAAAGATTATAAGAAAGAAGAGATATTTATGGAGACACTCAACTTTGTTATAAAAAGGATAGAAAAAACATCAGATGATGATATGAGATAGGGTTTATTATGCCACATATCTTCCAATTATGTCATAAAAATATTTTTATCACCACAATTAGTCATAAGAGAAATGTTTATATAACGGAAATCAGACATAACAATTAGGTGTGAAGATGGCAGATTTTATAGATGTATCCAAGATTGATCTTGGTCTTGCGGGGGTGATCAGAGAAGCCAGAAACGAAATAAGGGGGGCTTCTCTTGATTTTGTTCGCGGAAACTCTCTATTTAAGGTAAGAGTAGGAAAACAGAATCGTATAACCATTCCAGATCCAGAGGCAGAGGCCATGGAAATAAGGGAGGGAGATCTAGTTCAAGTGATGGTAATACCGCTGAGGTATTCTATCAATCGGAAGAAAAAAGGAAAGGAGGATATTTAAATGGATATAGAGAAGTTCGTTGATGGTGTGACGATTACGGTCAATTCCAAGGTGAATCAAGTCATATCTCAAAAGAACTTTGCCTATCAGAAGTTGCTCGAAGAGTCCTCAAAGATATTTAAGAGAAGATGGGATGCGGCGTTAGAGATCTGTGGATTTAGAAGTTTGAGCTCTGACTTGGATGAGAAGATGGCTTATGACGTTGCAATAGCATCCTGTCTAATCACGCAGGCGATGTTCGTCTTGGATGACGTTATCGATAAGACGGAGGAGCGGGAAGGAAGATCGGCTATTTGGGCAAAATATGGCGTGAATGAAACGCTGATCGCCACGCATACACTCGTAGATATGTACATGGAACAGCTGGTTCATGTTGGCCTTGATAGGGATGTTCTTTCCTCTGCAATAGATCGTTTGGATATATTATTGCGCGGCGAGCACAGAGACATAATAAGAAATAAGAGGAACGTCCTTACCGAAGAAGAGTATTGGAAACTCTGTTCTGAAAAGGCAGGGGCGATCACCGAAACACATACTGAACTTGCCGCAAAAGCAGCACACGCAGGTCCCGAGAGGGAGAAGATAATCAGCAGGTGTGGAGAGTTGATCGGGATACTTGCTCAGGTGATCGACGACCTTTTGGATCTGGAAGAGGATATCTCGGAGGGTAAGACCTCTCTTCCCATCATTCTGCTCGAAGAGCGTGGAGGAGACGTCACAGACAGACTTTGGGAAGATTTAAAAGAATTGGGAGTTTTAGAATCTGTGAAACAGAAGATAAGTTCATTGGCGCAGGAGGGGATAGATTTAACGTTCAAATTGGAAGATAACGAGTACACCGGGATGTTAAGGGATGTTTTCGTGCTGTGGGATAAATTTTATTCTGCGATTTTGGAGAGAGAGGACGCGGGTGCGGCATTGAAGGCCATCGGTGCCGACGGAATAGAGAGATCATTTGAGCTTATGTTCATAAGAACGAAACCTGAGATGGGAAGAGATGAAATAAACAAGATAATTGATGAAGCAATGAATCTCTTC